>CAWVTM010000221.1:0-1551 GCA_963933305.1 uncultured bacterium | reverse complement strand
CAAGACATTCAAAATCAAATATTTAATACCTCGATGCACATCCGTTGCAGTGCAACAGTGCACTCAATCGACCTATTCAAAATCTAATGGAAGGACATCTAATAATACTCATTGCCTTTTTTATCCCTGGCATTCTTACTATCGTAGACTTCGTATTCTTTGTATTAAAAGGAGAAAAGCGATTTGACCACTTTGGAGGCTTAGCCCTCGATGGCATACATCTTTTGGGATTCCCATTACTTTACACGCTCTTCTTCTCTTATGCAGGAGGTAGTGACTTTACCCTTTTTCAAGAGCCTTACTCCTCCTTAAGTATACCGATTATAGCACTGTCCGTCATAGGCTATTTCATAGTGAGATACGCATATCCATTTCTCAGTGATTCGTGGACTACTATTATTCTTATTCTACTCACTTGCGGCCTTTTCATTAATGTATCTATGATATATGAGCACCTGAGTCTCTTTTCATTCTTCAATATCTCCATCATACTGATATACATTATGCAGATAGTAACACACAGCCATAGGCTATTAAAAACGACCTATGACAGAAACTGATCTTCTAATGTATGCAATGACTCTCTTTTCCTTTTACCTTATTTATACTATCATAAGACACTTTTTTTAAAATGAATAAAAACAGAACACTCCAAACTATCTGCGATGTACTACTCGCAAACGACACCCGTAAAACCATTCTCTGGGTCACACTCTTCGGTATAGCTTTCGGAATGGTAGAAGCTGCCGTAGTTGTCTATATGCGAGCACTTTATTTCCCAGAAGGATTCCAATTCCCCATTAATGCAATAGCAGATCCTATCGTATTCACAGAGCTATGGCGGGAAGCCGCAACTATACTCATGCTTGCAGCAGTAGGGATCATGGCAGGCAAAAACAAGGTAGAACGCTTTGCATACTTCCTTATAAGCTTTGCCGTTTGGGATATATTCTACTATGTATTCCTGAAAATATTCATAGACTGGCCATCAAGCTTTATGACCTGGGACATCCTATTTTTGCTACCCGTAGCATGGATAGGTCCGGTGATAGCACCTATTATTCTATCTATTTTAATGATTGGCATAGCCCTGATGCTCATCATCAAGCAAACCCCGCTCAACTGGAAAGAATGGACTCTCTTCTATGCTGGGGCTTTCATTAGTATCCTTTCTTTTACGGTAGATTTCGTAACCTACCTGAGAGACAATGAAGGAAACACAAAACTATACAAAGAAGTAGGTGCTCTTTCACTCACTTATGTGCCTACAGATTTTGACTGGTGGATTTTCTTAATTGCTGTGGGTTATATACTACTGGCTATGGGATCCTACTACCTGCGGACTACCCGCAAGGAGTATAAGCTAGAGCGAATGCAGCTTTTTATCTAGCGAAGGAATCCTAGGAGATTATCCCTTGTCATATACATATGAAGAAGCACATATATGCACTAGGATTAGGATTACTACTAGTAACAGCCTGCATGAGTCAACAAGATACAGATGAAGCTACTAGCTCAGAAGATGACACGACTGAAGAAATACGAAAAGGA
>CAWVTM010000220.1:0-1611 GCA_963933305.1 uncultured bacterium | reverse complement strand
GTGCTTCTGGATTATTCAATGGTAACTGTAAGCTCCTACTTATTACATATTTTTTTTTCGGCTTTATTGTGGTGTCTTTGATTGCGACACTTTGCTCGCTAGAGCTCTTCACCTCCGCGTTTTCTGAGCTACTACTATCTTCTTCCGTTGGCGATACTCCTGCCAGCACTTCGTCTATATTTATTTCTATAAGCGTATCTCCTTTACCGCTTAGTTCTTCAAAACTGACAAATTTTAATTTTTGGTCGTCACCTAAAGGTATTCCCTCTTTAGGAAATAGAGCAACTACCAGCCCCAATAGAACATTCACGCTGACTATTACTATCAGCAGTGTTCTTGGTCTTAGGCTTCTGCTTTCTAGATATTTATTTCTATCCAGTTTCAATTTCAAGTATCAGTCTTTTATAACGGTGAGCTTTCCCTGCTCTCTAGCTGTATGCTGACAGCAGATATAATGCCTAGATCTTCCAGTTTTTTACCTATGTGAACCGCTACTGCATACTTTGGGTATACAAGAGTAACTGTGTATGGTGAATATTTCGTCACTTGACTGAAGGTGTTATACACTGAAAGCCGCCTCGCTTGTTGTGTGTTCTCATAGTTCTTGGCACTATACTGCCTCACGTATTGCTCTACTTGAGCAGAGCAGACCAACGTAACCTTCCTCTCCATAGAGTTAAGCTCCGTACTGATAGATCTGTTTTGAGCTGTGCTCAATACGCTAAAAAAAGCTGCTATGACTAGTATGCTAAGTCGCATAGTAATCAGACACTACCTGAGAAATATTAAATAGCTCTGTTTCTGCAAATTCATTGGCCATAAAGTGCATCCCTATACTTAGACCATCAGCCTCCACAGTGGGTACTGATATAGCAGGAAGTCCAGCCAGTGGAGCCTGCACTGTGAAAATATCTGCTAGATACATTTTTATAGGATCCTTACTCATATCACCACCTATCTCAAACGCTGTAGTAGGGGTAGTCGGACACAAAAACAGGTCGTATTTTTCAAGTATTTTTAAACTTTCTTCTCGTATTACTCTCCGCACTTTCTGAGCCTTAGAATAATACGCATCATACTCATCCGCACTAAGCACAAAAGTGCCCGTCATGATTCTACGTTTTACCTCTACTCCAAACCCTTCACTTCGTGATTTTTTGAATGTCGATTCTATATCTGTAGCACCATCACTCCGAGTACCGTATAACATGCCGCTATAGCGAGACAGATTACTGCTAGCCTCAGCAGTGGTAAGCACATAATAGCAAGGGACCATATAATCCAAATAAGGAAATGATTGCTCTTCTACAGTATGTCCGTCTGCTTTTAACTTCGCTATAAGGTCTAGATAAGTAGCCTTCACTTCTGGCTGAAGACCTTCACTCTCCATCGCTTCCTTGGAGTAGGCTATTTTGTATTTTTTTGTGGAATCTGGCGTGTAGTGTTGTACTTCTTCATTTGATGAAGTAGCGTCATTATCATCTACTCCTGCCATCAGCTCTAGTAGCAATGCACTATCAGAAACGCTACTGGTGATAGGTCCTATCTGGTCAAAGCTAGAGGCATACGCAAATAGTCCGTTTCTAGAAACTCGACCGTATGTAGGTTTTA
>CAWVTM010000219.1:0-1671 GCA_963933305.1 uncultured bacterium | reverse complement strand
ACTATATGGAAGGATGTAGATGGCGTGATGAATGCTGATCCACGCAGGTTTGAGGATGCGGTTCTTATACCTAGACTCAGCTATAATGAAGCTATAGAATTGGCGTACTATGGAGCGTCTGTGCTTCACCCAAAGACTATACAGCCGCTAAAAAGTAAAGCGATACCTCTTTATGTCAAGTCGTTTTTAGATCCTGCCAAGCCTGGTACAGTGGTCTTGGAAAATGCTAGTCGTACACTGAATGAGACGCAGTGTTATATTGTAAAAGAAAATCAATCACTTATTACTATAGCATCTAAGGACTTTTCGTTTATTGTAGAAGATAATTTAGAAATTATTTTCAATGCGTTTAATACTGCAGGAGTTCAGGTAAACTTAATGCAGAATTCTGCTATTAGTTTTATGGCATGTTTCACAGCTGATGCCTTGAAGTCTGTTAAGCTAGGTGAGCTACTTTCGGATAAGTTTAATGCAGACTTAGTTGAAGGATATACGCTGCTTACTGTCTTCAATTATAATGATAGTAATACTAAATTAAAGACCATTATAAATGAGCGAGCTATCGCTCTAGAGCAAAAGAGTAGTTCTGCACTTCAATTATTACTTAGGGATTAAGCTCCCATTATCCGGTCCTGTTTTTATTTCTATGCCGTTTTTATAAACCACCTTACGGGTCACTCCTAGTGACTCTAAGTCAAATACACCATCTTTCATTCCGTTAGAGAAGTTGCCCTTTAGTGTAGTCATTTTATCTTTGGTGCCTTGAGTGCATATGCCATGTGGTTTTCCATTCTTGAAATAGCCATCTACATATCCATCTGGAGTCTCTACTCTACCTTTTCCTGTAAAGGTGTTTTTATCTACCTGTCCTCTATAGATATAGCGAGCACCTATAGCATAGTTTCCTACTCCATGCATGATGTCTTGTACCCAAGTGCCTTGGTATATCACTTCTTTTGCTCTGTACTCTATTCGTCCATTTCCATGCTTTTTACTCATAGCAAACTCACCAGAGTACACGAAACCTGCTGACGGTGAACTCAGTGTCCCCTGTCCCCAAAAGAAGCCCAGTTTGAATTCTCCTTCATATTTATTACCAAAAGAATCTACATACTGACCTCTCCCGTGAGGAAGGCCGTAGGACCATTCTCCTTTATATTTTGCCACATCCGATCCCCACGTCATGGTTCCTTCTCCATCCATCACATTTCCTTCTGTTTTGATCCCGTCAGGCACGAGTCGAATGCCCGTGGCTGCTACTGTGTTAGGTATGTTTTGAGTAATGGTAGCAGAAGACGCTGTGATTTTAATGTGATATAATTTGCCATCTGAGAAGTAGCAGGACATCTCATAATCATCTGTAGTGTGCTTTCGGATAAAGGCATTATCGGCAGTGAAATCAAGTCCTAAACCTATTTTGTCTTGTACTTCAGTGAGAGACATTCCCCAGGAGATACCTAGCGGCATGGCCCCTGAATATTGCTGATAGCTGAATCCACTATCATAGAGTGCCACACGAGACAGTGCCATAGCGGCATTATATTCCAACGCTATCCCATCTTCTGTATGGTCTTCTTTATAGGTTTTTAGTGTAGGCAAAAATGATATCTCTGGATTTTTTGTTTTGAAATTTTCAGAAAACGAAGCTAACTCAAACGATACATAAGGCTT
>CAWVTM010000218.1:0-1685 GCA_963933305.1 uncultured bacterium | reverse complement strand
GTAATGCAGTAAAAAAAGGACTGCTATTCTTTTTGTTAGTAGGAGGTATTTTAGTCCATGCAGTAAATCCAGTCCCTATAGGATATATAATATTATCAATGATGCTATTTCTACAACATCTCTGCCATGCTAACAATACTCCGTTTTCTCCTGGGTTGATTATTTGATCAGATATATATATATTACTAGATACACAGACATTCCCTGGCTCTGTGACACAAGCATAATTTTCGCTTTTAGTCACTTTTTCAGTTCTGATAGAGTCAATCTTAAAATCTCCCAGAAAATCTCCTGTGACTGCATCCCATTTTGAAATGAAGAGTTCTTTATCTGAACTTATCGCCAATGGAGTACCATTAAAACAATCAAAAAACAGCTGTACCGTTACCCTATACTTATTTGAATTTGAATCTAGTAGCCTGTAATGAATCTCACCACCAACTACATGAGAGGCATAAGTAGCAATACCACAAAATAAAGATAAAGATATGAGTATGAGTTTTTTAATAAGTTTTGAGTTTTAAGAATAGATGAATTTCATAAAGACTAATAAATAATCTCATATGAATCACATTTTCTCCAAAAATACATTAAACTGAAGTAATTATAATACTGAGATAGTCATTTTTTTAGAACACAATGATTGTACCGCGTTAGCTTCGGGTTCAAATATTATTAGGCTCCCAGATAAAAACGCCAAGACAAGAATATAGATTTGATGGAATAAAACGCTATTTACATTCAAAAAACTCTCCTCTAAAAAGGCGAATTCTCACCAGGATCAAAAGGAGAAATCTCCTCATTCATCTTACTACCAAAAGTAACACTGTTTTCTGTAAACGTATCTGCACCAAAGTCGCTATAACCCCAATCTGCGAATTTACCAAAGTGCTTGATAAACTTAAGATTTACCGTACCTGGAGAACCGTTACGGTGTTTTCTGATGATAATCTCTGTTAGACCTTCGTTATCATTTCCTTCTTCATCCTGCGTGATACCATAGTACTCCGGACGGAAGATGAATGTCACTAAATCTGCATCCTGCTCTATAGATCCAGACTCTCTAAGGTCTGAAAGCATTGGTCTCTTATCTTGACGTGCCTCTACTGCTCTACTCAGCTGAGCCAGAGCTATCACAGGTATATCGAGCTCTTTGGCTAGCCCTTTAAGCGAACGAGAGATATAAGATATCTCCTGCTCACGATTACCCGCAGACTTATTCCCTTCCTCGGCACGCATCAGCTGTAGATAATCTATGATAATCATATCTAGACCACGCTGACGCTTCATTCTACGAGCCTTAGCTTTCAGGTCTAGAACCGTGAGTGCTGGCGTATCATCTATGAAAATATCCGCATCTTCTATGGTGCTTATCTTGGTGTGTAGCTGCTGCCACTCGTGCTCTTCTAATTTACCACTACGTATCTTCTCAGAGCTTAGTTCGGCTTCAGAAGCTATCAGTCGCTTTACGAGCTGGAGGCTACTCATCTCTAGGGAAAATATGGCTATATTTTTATTAGCAAGTACCGCGGCATTACGTGCCATACTCAGTACGAATGCAGTCTTACCCATACCAGGACGTGCTGCGAGTATAATAAGATCCGAATTTTGCCAGCCACTGGTCATACGGTCTAGCTCGGTAAATCCTGTTGGGATACCCGTAAGTCCTTCATCTCCCTCAGCTG
>CAWVTM010000217.1:0-1698 GCA_963933305.1 uncultured bacterium | reverse complement strand
TAACGATACTACTAGCTCTGCCGTGATATCCTACGGGTATATGTTTCCAGTTAGGTAATAAAGGCTCGCTATCTGGACGAAAAAGCTTTCCAAGATTAGTAGCATGCTCTATGCTACTATAGAAATCTGTATAATCTCCCACTTTGACCGGCATACACATTTGAGTACCTATACGAGGTACTATTACCTTATCTTTAAATTGGTATAGTTGGTCTTCAGTGGTGATTTGCGTCGTGAGATAGGAGCGAAGAGCAGTCCAAGCATCCTTACCGCAAGCTATGAAGTCATTGAGCTCATTGGACTCAAATACTGAGGTGTCAAAACCTAATTCTGAGAATAAACCTACCTTAGCACACGCATTGAGATCTATGATATTATCTCCGATAGCCACTCCAGGAGTAGGCTTTTCATCACGCATAAAGATACCATAAGGCAAGTTATATATGCTAAAATCAGAGTTGTTTGGTACGTCTATCCAAGTATTCATGGTGTTGATTTAATTTTTTGTTGGTTCGAAGGTAATAAATGGAATTGGTTTTCTGAATATTGTGTGTGATGGGGTGCGGGAGTAACTATGTATAGTCCTAAGATGCGCTTATGTTGCTAGCTGTTTTAACTGTTTTTTATTTGCGAGAGTAAGTCAAGCGATGACAAGCATTTGTTCTGGTATCATTGATTATCATCTTTTTGTATTGACTACTTATACGCATTGAGAATGCAAGAGATTAGGCTAGGGAGGTGTTACCATTGGATAATATAGATAGGGAATTAATAGAACGAAAGCGAGAGTTTAACGGGACATCAAAAAAGTACTAAGTGTTGCGTTGGGGAAGCTCTATAGAAGTGCGATCTGAATACAGGTGATAAAAGCAGATTTCAGAATATAAATTTGGGCATCTCTCTTAGTATAGAAAAGTGTGTTTTGCCTTTTATGGACTGAATGGTGACCATAGAGTCATCTTGTTCTTTAAGACCTGAGTAGAAGTGCCCTATGGCTGGTGCTATTAAATTAAGCTGTTCTAGTGAGCCGTATGAGACATGCAAAGGTGTTCGAATGTAGAGCGAATCAGTAGCGGTATAGTGCTTAGCAAATGATCTGTGATTTACCCATAGGGCAGGACTCAGAGCATATATTTTATCGAAAGGCTGGGAAGCAAGTGTGCTCACATATACGCTAAATATGCCACCGAAAGAGTGTCCTATCAGTATACGCTTAGTGGCAAGTGAATCATACTTCAAGACAATAGAATCTGTGATAAACGTGAGAAACTGATCTGCTTGTCCTTGAAATCTTGCCTCCGCACCAAAAAAGGAAGTATCATCTGGTGGTGTAAAATCACGCTTTCGGAGTGCGTTACTGAATCGGGTGTGACCTATTCCTATGATGTTATAGTTAGTAGAATTTCCTCTATTTCTTAGGCTATCCTCTAGTCTATCTATACGCCTATCTATACTAGCATCTAGTACATAGACGGATGTGGTATGTTTCATTCCGTGGTCTATAAAGCGAGTATCTATGATAAAATAATCATTAATCACCGTATCATAAGTCACTATAGCAGCGTTACTTCTAGGTCGAGCTATAGAGCAAGCAGACAAGATGAGTGATATGAGGATTAGGTTTTTGATGGTGTGTTGTTTTATGAGTTGTGAATTTTGAGCTATTGCTTGCTAGCCTCATCTTCAGTTGAACATTTT
>CAWVTM010000216.1:0-1715 GCA_963933305.1 uncultured bacterium | reverse complement strand
TTTAATTTAAATTTTACGCTGAAGTTATGTACCTGAAGTATTTTCAATACTTATCTTAATCTATCGATAGAACGGATAAGTCGCTCATCTTTTTTGACACCTCGTATGGCTAAGAAGTTAAAAAAAAGTAATGCTAGTGGCAACAGAGCGTAAAAAGTAAATGACTGATTACCAGACCCTTCAAAGTAGTCTATTCGAATACTATACATATACATCATAATGATAAGCCCCAATATTAGTAAATAGTTTATAGAGGAGATGAGCATTTGTAGTTTTCTATTTTTAAAAAGCAACATAGCTGCCAGTGCTAAAGCACCTATTGCTGCTATGAATGCGAGGAGATACGTATTTACTTCGGAAGAAGTATCGTCTGAAGCAGTCATTTTAGTCTCGTCGTATTCTACGGCTACACGTTGGTTAGTTATTTTATTTTGACCCTCAAAATAGGTAGTATTAGAGAACATAAGCATAATACAGATAGCTACTAATGTCAAAAGAAATACGGTTTGTGGTCGTTGTATCATTATATACAAAAGTAAACCTTTAGTGACTTTTTGTGTTTTACCTTTGATCAATTAATCAGCGAGTTGCCCACAATTTGATACATAAAAATAAAGATATAGATGCTATCGTAATAGGAGCCGGTATGGCTGGTATCTCGTCAGCTATTCGATTGGCTCATAAAGGAGTACGTGTGACCGTATATGAGCAGCAGGCTACGTACGGTGGCAAAATGGGCGTGTGGGAGCAAGATGGCTATAGGTACGATACAGGTCCATCTTTATTTACCATGCCGCAATATGTCACTGAATTACTCACTATAGACGGTAAGTCCGATGTGAAGCTGGATTATTCAGAGTTAGATTCTATCTGTAATTACTTTTGGGAGGATGGCACGCGTATGACCGCTACTAAGGATCGAGATCAACTTAAAGAGGAATTTTTAAAGCAGCTAAATGAGCCTAGAGAAAATATTGAAGCATTTTTAGAGGATAGCAAGACCAAGTTTGAAATAACGAATCATGTGTTTCTGGAGAAGTCACTTCATACGCTGAAGACCTATTTAAGTTGGGGTACTATAAAGAGTCTTTTCAGCCTTTCAAAAGTAGAGGTTTTTAAAAATATGAATGCTCGAAATGAACAGAGGTTTGAGAACCCTAAGACTGTTCAGTTTTTTAATAGGTATGCTACTTATAACGGGTCTAATCCTTATCAAGCACCAGCTACGCTTAATGTGATACCGCACTATGAGTTTGGATTTGGAGCTTTCTTCCCTAAAAAGGGAATACGCTCGATTGCGGATTCTCTCTATCAAAAAGCACTACGATTGGGAGTGGATTTTCAGTTTAGTTCATCCGTACATACCGTAGATAAAGTAGCGAACAAGTACGTGGTAAATGGTACTGCAGAGAGTGATATTTTGGTATGCAACATGGATGTAGCTTCAGCTGCCAAAGGGCCTTTAAAAAAATTCATATCAAGTAAACGGGAAAAATATGAGCCTTCTAGTTCAGCTCTTATTTTTTATTGGGGGATGGATCGAGAGTTCGCTGAGCTTGATTTACATAATATTTTCTTCTCTAATAATTATAAGAAAGAGTTTGAAACTATTTTCCATAGTAAGAAGATAGATGATGATCCTACGGTATATATTCACATCAGTAGTAAGTGCAAAGCAGATGACGCTCCTCAGGGGTGTGAAAATTGGTTTGTTA
>CAWVTM010000215.1:0-1734 GCA_963933305.1 uncultured bacterium | reverse complement strand
TCTATGTAAAAGCAAACCAAGAGAAACTAAAAGCAGATGTAGTGCTGATATCTGACACAGGGATGATAGCCAATGACATACCGAGTATAGACACGGGTCTACGTGGACTGAGCTATGTAGAAGTAGAAGTAACAGGACCCAAAATAGATTTACATAGTGGTAGTTTCGGCGGTGCCGTTGGGAACCCTATCAATGTACTTTGTGATATGATAAGTAGCCTGCATGATGAGAATAGACACATTACGATACCAGGATTCTATGACAGTGTAGATGTAGTGAGTGATTCTGATAGAGCAGAAATGGCAAAGACTCCATTTAGCCTAGACGAGTACAAAGCAGAGCTAGACTTGAATGACGTAATGGGGGAAAAAGGATATTCTACCATAGAAAGAACTGGGATACGCCCGACACTAGATGTGAACGGAATCTGGGGTGGATATATAGGAGAAGGTGCTAAAACGGTACTGCCTAGTAAAGCGTATGCTAAAATAAGTATGCGACTAGTTCCTAACCAAACATCAGAAGAAATCACTCAAATGTTTCAAAAGCATTTCGAAAGTATAGCTCCAGCGGCTGTCAAAGTAAAAGTAACTCCACACCACGGTGGCGAAGCGGCTGTTACTCCTACAGATAGTAAAGCATTTCGTGCAGCGAGTAAAGCAATGGAAAAGACCTTTGGTAAAAAACCTGTACCTACTAGAGGCGGAGGTAGTATTCCAATAGTTGCTCTTTTTGAAGAAGTATTAGGCCTTAAGACTGTACTCTTTGGTTTTGGACTAGATAGCGATGCTATACACTCACCTAATGAGAAATACGGTCTATTCAACTTCTACAAAGGCATAGAAACCATACCTTACTTCTATGAGTACTTTAGTGAGGTGGAGTAAGAAACGATAATCATATTATATACCATAGGCTTCTTTATTCAGTTAAAGAGGCCTATTTTTTTTTATGCATGCTTTATTTGCTCTTCAGTTCGTGCTCAATGTAGGCTGGAATCCGTTGTTCTTCCATTTTCACTTGAGCTTACCAGCACTCCTAGTCATTATAGCTCTTACTGTTGTAGTAGGTTATTTCCTCTTTAGCAATTGGAGTTTACTCGGCCCCAAGTCACTGCTCATTGCTCCGTACTTTATTTGGCTTTGCATTGCCACTTCACTGAATTGGTATATTCTGGTTAAGAATTAACTTTTCATTCTTCCGGATAATCTGCTTAGGCAAATTCCTCATAATGACACCGCACCACAATGATACTCTCAGCAGTCAGTGGCAAATCAGAATATCAATACTCCCCAACTAAGGATTAACCTAAACACTTAGTAAACTCAATACGTTACCTTTGCAGCAATAAAAGTATGTCCACACAAGAACGTCCAGTATCAGCTTGGCTACCCATTACCAAAAAAGAGGTAGAAGAACGAGGCTGGGGTGAGCTAGATATAATCCTTATAACAGGGGATGCCTACATAGACCACCCTGCATTTGGTGCTGCTGTAATAGGGCGTATCATCCAAAGTGAAGGATTTAGAGTAGCCATAATTCCACAACCTAACTGGCAAGATGATCTACGAGATTTTAAAAAACTAGGAGCTCCAAAACTTTTCTTTGCTGTAACTTCTGGTAATATGGATTCGATGGTAAATCACTACACAGCTCGTATGCGTAGAAGAGCTTCCGACGCTTATTCTCCTGGAGGTACCAATACGCTAAGACCTGATTATGCTCTTACTGTAT
>CAWVTM010000214.1:0-1746 GCA_963933305.1 uncultured bacterium | reverse complement strand
ATGATGGCAAGTACTTTCATAGAGTTGTACCACAATTTGTAATACAAGGCGGCTGCCCACGGGGCGATGGCTGGGGAAGTCTAGACTGGACGCAGAGGAGCGAGTTTAGCAACTACCAGACGTACGAAACAGGAACTGTAGGCGTAGCATCTGCAGGCAAAGACACGGAAGGTGTTCAGTTTTTCATCACCCACTGCCCTACTCCACACCTGGATGGTAGATACAGCATATTTGCTAGAGTATTGAGCGGCATGGATGTAGTGAGCAAGATAGAAGTTGGAGATAGAATGATACGTGTCACAAGGAAGTAAGCAGTATTTTTGCTCATCCTTCGGTACTTTTGCTAAAAAGCCAAAACTTAGGATGACACAGGATACTGTAAATATCCTCGACCTATTGTCAACCTGCGTGTCCGCTGTGGTAGAAGTCTTTTTTTATGCAACGAATTGGAATAAAAAATGTATTACACGGCGAACAACATTCCACTAAATTTGTTCCAATTTTAGATGCTTCTTAAACTCGCTTGGCGAAATATATTTAGAAATAAACGCAGGAGTTTAATCACTACTTCTTCCATCATTTTTGCAGTACTTTTTGCAGTATTTATGCGAAGTCTTCAGTTTGGGGCATATGGCAATATGATAGATAATATTGTCGGCAGCTATATGGGCTACATCCAAGTTCACGATAAAGGTTTTTGGCAAGAAAAAACTTTAGATAATAGTTTCTCAGCAGCTGACATAAAGCACCTTACAGCTTCAGAGAATATCACTTACCTAAGTCAGCGTATAGAAGGATTCGCATTAGCATCCTTCCAAGATGAATCTAAACCAGTAGCACTGCTCGGACTAGATGCTGCCACAGAAAAAGAACACATAAAATTAGATGAAAAAGTAATAGAGGGCCGTTACTTCTCAGAAGAGCATAAAGGTCTACTTGTAGGTAAGGGCCTTAGAGACATCATGAAACTCAGCCTCGGAGATACACTCGTATTTCTAGGACAAGGTTACCAAGGTTCTATGGCGAGTGGATCCTATCCCATAGTAGGATTCATAGATCTCAAAACTCCTGAGTTAAATAAACGGACAGTGATTATGAATCTAGATCAAGCCCAGGAACTATTCGCTCTACCTGGTCTTATCACCACAGCACTAGTGGGCATAGATGGAGACGACTGGCAAGGAGCTCAACAAGAAGTAATGGCTGCTATAGATACCAATACCCTAGAGGTGATGAATTGGCAAGAAATGCTCCCTGAACTCAAGCAATTAATTAGTGTAGATAAAGCAGGAGGCACTTTTGTTCTAATGATACTGTATAGCATTATAACCTTCAGTCTTTTTGGCACAGTACTGATGCTCACAGAAGAACGTAGTTTTGAGTATGGGGTGCTGATAGCCATAGGAATGGAAAAGAACAAAGTCATCCAAGTAGCCATCTTAGAAACTATACTAATGGCAATAGCTGGAGTGATAGCGGGATTATTATTTGCATTTCCTTTTGTGCTCTACTTTAATATCTATCCTATAAATCTAGGCGGACAAATGCAAGAGGTAGTAGAAAAGTTTGGTTTTGAAGCCTTGATACCTACCTCATTAGACCCCAGTATAGCACTCACACACTCTGGTATTATCTTTTTGATAGTATTAGTAGTAAACCTCTACACAATTTTTAAAATCAAAAATTTACACCCTATAACCGCTATGCGAAAATGATATTTAAGATAGCATTTAAAAACATTTGGAG
>CAWVTM010000213.1:0-1959 GCA_963933305.1 uncultured bacterium | reverse complement strand
ATCTACCTACTAAAGTCCCTTACCGCTTAATATTTTTAATATCTTCGTTGCACCACACTTAATTCTAATGAGTAATAAAGAAGATTTTCAAAAAGAAATTTCAGAAGGATATACATTCAAAGGAGACTATATATTACTAGGCGGTGCCATGATGGATGGAGAGTCTGTAGCTGGTGCTCAGATAAAAGCTCCACTTAAAACTTTCAATAGGCACGGATTAATAGCTGGAGCTACAGGTACAGGTAAGACAAAAACGCTGCAAAACATAGCAGAGCGTCTCTCTGAAAAAGGAGTACCTGTGCTACTAATGGATATAAAAGGAGATCTATCTGGTCTTACACAAGCCAGTGACGGCCATCCTAAGATAGACGAACGCCACGAGAGAATAGGCAGCCCATGGAAGGGACAAGCATACCCCTGCGAAATGCTGACCATATCAGGACAAGACGGCACTAGAATGCGTGCTACTATCTCAGAATTTGGACCGGTATTGCTCTCAAAAATTCTTGAACTTAACGATGTACAGAGTGGCATCGTATCTATTATATTCAAGTATTGTGATGATAAAGGTCTTCCTCTTTTAGATATCAAAGACTTTAGAAAAGTACTACAGTATGTAGGGAAAGACGGCAAAGAAGAGATAGAAGAAGACTACGGAAGAGTAAGTCCTAGCTCTATAGGTGCTATCATGCGAGCACTTATCACTATAGAAGAGCAGGGGGCAGATGTCTTTTTCGGTGAAACTAGTTTTGACGTAGATGACCTAACGCAAGTAGATGATAACGGAATGGGATATATCAATATCCTAAGACTAGACGATATACAGAGTAAGCCTAAGCTGTTCTCTACTTTTATGCTTTGCCTACTTGCAGAGATATACTCCACCTTCCCAGAGCAGGGAGATAGTGGCAGGCCAGAACTTGTAATTTTTATAGATGAGGCTCACCTTATTTTTGAAGAAGCAAGTAAAGCACTACAGGATCAAATAGAAACTATCGTAAAATTAATCCGTAGTAAGGGAGTTGGGATCTTCTTTGTAACGCAAAACCCTTCGGATGTTCCCGAAGACGTACTTTCTCAACTGGGTATGAAAGTACAACACGCACTTAGAGCATTTACCGCAAAAGACAGAAAAGCAATAAAACTAACTGCAGAAAATTACCCGCTTACAGACCATTATGATGTAGATGAACTACTTACTAAACTAGGAATAGGTGAAGCTATAATCACTGTGCTAAATGAGAAAGGTATCCCTACTCCACTTGCACACACATTGCTTACTGCACCTAGTTCGCGTATGGATGTAATCTCGGATAAAGAAAAAGAAGCTGTAATGAATTCTTCTAAAATAATAAAGAAGTACAATGCAGAGGTGGATAGAGAGAGTGCATATGAAATGCTCAATAAAAAACTAGATGCTGCCGAAGAAAAAGCAGCTACCGCCAAAGACACGAAGGAACAAACCACGACAAGACGTAAAAGCACTCGGAGAGAAAAATCTACATTAGAAAAAGCAATAAATAGCACAGCAGGCAGAACTGTACTAAGAGAAATAACCCGAGGAATACTAGGTGTGCTTGGTATTTCTAGTTCACGTAGTAAAAAAGGACTTTTTGGATTTTAAAATTATGAAAAAAACAATAATAATACTTAGCCTAACACTCGCATTATCCTTTGTAGCTTGCAAAGAAGATGAAGAAACTATCACTGATACTATAACTGAAAACCCTGAAACTTTTGAAGTCTTAGAATTATCAACAGATTTTGGAGAGATGTATCTTCATCTCTATGATGAAACACCCCTACATAAAGCCAACTTTGATAGCCTTGTAAGGGCTGGATTTTATGACGGCACAGAATTTCATAGATGCATTAGGAATTTTATGATACAAGGTGGCGACCCAAATTCGAAAGATGACAACCGAGGTAACGATGGGACAGGCGGACCAGGTTATACTG
>CAWVTM010000212.1:0-1972 GCA_963933305.1 uncultured bacterium | reverse complement strand
CGGTAAAAATGGAAAGCCACAAGTGAATACAGATTTCATACGATATAGCCTAGGAATGTGGAGAGACAGTACTCCTCTTACCTATGGAAAATCGGGAACAGAAACAGGTGACAAAATACCTTACATTTTTGCCCAAAGCAGTCCCAATAGTAACGAGAGATGGACAGAAGCTAACGAAATGAATAACCTGGGTGCACGCACTATATTAGGCATTACAGATGAACCTATACTTTCTCCCAAAGGGTATATTAAACGGAATTTTGCCATTATATCAGGGACTACTACATCTACTGAATCATTCACAGCAGAAATCAAACAAAAAGCGAGCTCCGCTTCGCAGTTTTGGAAAGCTACAAATAATACGCGTCTTGTCTACCAACCAGAGGTACACAATATATATCCTAATCCCACCAATGGCTCATTTACTATTACCAACCTAACTAAGAATTCTGAAATTTTAATCATTGATAGTCAAGGAGTTACTGTATTTTCAAAAAGATATTTCGAGTCTAGCAATTATACGTGCAACGTCTCCATAGCAATAGGTGTCTATCAAATATTAATACGAACTAATAATCGTATAAGCCATCAACCATTACTCATAGCGAACTAAACGAACCGAAAATGATAGGAAAAAGACAAGAAAAACCGTACCTTGCGGCGTCCAAAACAAACAAAACAATAACAAAGCATTACGATATGGTTAAATTACTAAAGAAGAGCGTCATAGCTCTATTGTTCCTAATTCCGGTTCTGTTTTCTACTCAAAAAGCAGAAGCAACCCACATGATGGGAGCGGATATCACTTATCAAGCTATTGATTCACTAAAATTCAAAATCACGCTGAAGTGGTATAGAGACTGTAATGGTATCTCTTTAAATAACGCTGGACAGATTACTATACGCTGTGGAAACACTACCCGAACTGTCACATTAACACGTGCTTCTGTCAGAGAGATTACACCATTGTGTGCCACTGAACCTTCTAGATGTAACCCTTCAAATACTACGGGTACAGGAAAGGGAGTAGAAGAGCATACCTATACTGGTACTATTGATTTCAATACTGCACCACTGAGTGCATTAGTTCCCTGCTCTGGTAGAATCATAATATCTGCAGCAGTAAATGCACGAAACGGTGCTATTACAACTGGTCCTTCAGGAACACTATACACGGATGCCGAAATAGACCTCAATAAAGCACCACTTAACTCTTCTCCCGCTCTTACCTCTGAGCCTATAGCTATACTTTGCTGTGATCAACCATTTTTCTTTAATAACGGAGCACTAGATACGGCTAACTTCGACTCGTTAGCTTATGAGTGGGCTAACCCACTAAGAGGATATAATCAAAATACAGCGTATGGCGGTAGCTTTTCGTATCAGAATCCCTTCACAGCTTATTACCCTGGAACACTTACTTTCCCATTTAATAACCCATCAGCTAATCCACCTATAGGAATATATCTGGATCCTCTTACAGGCGATATAGTGGTAACACCTACAGATTGTCAGCAAGTGACAGTAGCAGTCATAAAAGTAACCGAATGGCGAAAAGACAGTTCAGGAGTTTATGAAATAATCGGTATTACTCGAAGAGATTTGCAGTTTTTAGTACAATCTTGTCCAGGCAATAAACCACCAGTAGTTAAAGGACCATATACACACAGTGTCTGCGAAGGAAGCCAGTTGTGCTTTAATGTAGAAACCGAGGACCCGGTATTCGTACCACCTCCACCTACTCCACTCCCTCCACCGGATAGTGTTAAAACATCTTGGAATGGAGGTATTCCTGGTGCTACATTCGTAATAACTAACCCTACCGCACTCCTTCAAACGGGCAGATTTTGTTGGACTCCTCCTGAAGGATCCGCGTCTAATTTACCGTATACTTTCACTGTGACAGCTAAAGATGACGCATGTCCATTAAATGCAGTATCAGTTAGAGCTTTTAGGATAACCGTAAAGCCAA
>CAWVTM010000211.1:0-1976 GCA_963933305.1 uncultured bacterium | reverse complement strand
GCACATGACCAAGCCATAAGAGGCAGGATGTAGAGCAGGTGCCTGAGCATTTAATCTAGTAACTGCATAAGCAGTCCTTCTAGCTGGTGACTTCTAAATCCTGACTTCACTATTCTACCTTCCTTATCTATCAAAAAAGTAGCAGGAATAGAACTAACACCATACGCCTTACCAGCAGACGAAGTCCATCCTTTGAGCTCACTCACGTGCTTCCATGTAAGTTCGTCTTTAGCTATAGCAGCCTTCCACTTCGCTCCATTATTATCTAACGATACTCCGTAGATTTCAAAACCTTTGTTTTTGTACTTCTCATAGATAGCCTTTACCGCAGGATTTTCTTTCCTACACGGTCCGCACCAACTAGCCCAAAAGTCTATCAGAACTACTTTACCTCTAAGAGAAGAAAGAGCGAGTGTGCCACCATCTGGAGTAGCTAGATTAATCTCAGGAGCCATTGCTCCTTCTACTACAGGACCTAATTGCATACTCAATGCTGTAAGATTTTTGGTATACATAGAGTTAGGTAATCCTTTAGTCATCACGTCTTTACCTAGTACTATAAACTTAGGCTCAGGTTTCTGAAAAAGATACATTACTGCAAAGTAGGTAGCGGGCGATGCTGGCTCTGTTTTGATGAAGTCCTCTATCTCACTTGTACGATCAATAATCATATCGCTATACCTCTTAGTGGTATTGGCTCGTAGCTCTTCTGTAGCGGAACCTGGATCTATAGTAGCTACCTCTGTATTAAAAGCAGCCATCTTGGCTTCATGTCCCGTGTAGATATCATATAGTTTTTGCATAGAAGCATTGTACCTTCCTCCAGCTATTTTAGCGGTATATCCTGAAGATTTAGTTACTTCAGCAGTCACCTTGGCTCCATTTTCTAGTATCAATGGGATCCCCGGAGGCTGAGTATTACCGAAGGTAAGATAATACAATGTACTCTCGTCGTAGCCCAGTTTCTTAAAGGAAAAGTCCCCTTTCTTGTCTGTGTATGCACTATCCTCTATCTCTAGCTTAGCGTCTGTTATTCTACTCAGTATGACAAGTGACTTTTCTACTAGGTTAGATGTTCCTTCTAAGGTAAATCCCTTAGCAGCCTCTTTCTCTGCTTCACTTGCATTTACACACGCTGTAGCTGACAGTAGTAGTGTAAACGCTAATATTAAACTCTTTATATTCATTTCTTTCATTTCTATTTATCTATGGATTAAATGCAAGCATCGTTCCACTTTTATGTTTATACAATTATCTATTCAGTGCCTTGGCTAGCAACTGATTTGTTTTTTTCGGATCAGCCTTACCTCCAGACTTTTTCTTAACCTGCCCTATGAATAGACCGATTAAGTTGGTCTTTCCTGACTTATATGCTTCTACTTTATCTGGGAATTCTACCAATACCTCATCTACCCACTTTTGTAAAGCATCATCGTCATCCATCAAAGCAAGATTATTCTCCGCTATGATATCACTCACTTTATGGGTAGGATTAATAAGTAGTATAGGAAAAACCTTTTGCTCCGCAACACTGAAATTTATAGTACCTCCATCTATAGACGAAATTATCTCTGCAATTGTTGCAGGAGCAAGCGGGAAATCTTCTATATGTCTAGCATTACTATTTACCCAGCTTTTCACAGCTCCCATCACCCAGTTAGCCGCGGCTTTATAGTTTTCGGTATGCTCACATACTCCTAGGAAGTAGTCTGCTACTTCTTTACTCTCTGTCAATATACCTGCATCGTACTCCCCTAGCTGATATTCAGTGGTGAATCTTGAGAAAAGCTCTTTAGGAAGCACTGGCATTCTGCTTTTCACCTCTGCTATCCACTCCTCTGTCACCACTAGTGGTGGCAGATCAGGCTCAGGAAAAAATCTATAATCATTGGCGTCTTCCTTACTACGCATACCAAAAGTAGTCCCTTTCAGAGCATCAAAACTGCGTGTTTCTGAGAATATTTCTTCTGCGTTAT
>CAWVTM010000210.1:0-2026 GCA_963933305.1 uncultured bacterium | reverse complement strand
TAAAAGAAATACAAGAGATAGCCAAAGAAATGGACTATGACCTGCTTACAGTTCTCATAGGTGATACCATAACCGAGGAAGCTCTTCCTACATATGAATCTTGGCTGATGGACGTAGAAGGCGTAAATCAACAATACAATAATGGTAAACCAAACGGATGGAGCCAATGGGTGCGTGGATGGACAGCAGAAGAAAACAGACACGGAGATCTTCTAAATAAGTACCTCTATATCTGTGGAAGAGTAGATATGCGTGAGATGGAAATCACTACGCAGCATCTTATCAATGACGGTTTTGATATAGGTACAGATAAGGATCCTTACAAAAACTTCGTATATACTAGTTTTCAGGAGCAAGCTACTAATGTATCACACAGAAGAGTAGCTACCTTAGTAAAGAAAACAGGCAACTCTCTACTAGCCAAAATAAATGGTATTATAGCAGCCGACGAAGCCAGACATGCTACTGCATATTCAGCTTTCGTGCAGCGTATATTCGAATTAGACCCTAGTCAAATGATGACGGCATTCGAAGATATGATGCGTAGAAAAATAGTAATGCCCGCTCACTTTATGAGACAAACTGGAGATAAAGCTGGCGAACTATGGGAACACTTTAGTGATGCTGCACAGCGTACTAAAGTATATACCGCTCAGGACTATATAGATATACTATCTGGTCTCATAAAAGAGTGGGACATAGAACATATCACAGACTTAAATGAAGTAGGTGAAAAAGCTAGAGACTACCTGATGAGACTGCCTGACAGACTACAGGGTGTGACTAACCGTATGAAAGAACCTGAAAAGGAATACGAATTTAAGTGGATAGGCATGCACTAAGTGCTAAATCACAACTTTAAATAGCAAGTTCAAACTTAAACTGTAGCACCAACATGCTTTCAGGTAAATATCGTAAAAATATAGAGATAGGATGTGAAGTGGAGGTAGTGCAGAAGCACCATCAACGCTCAGGTGAACTAACCGAGGGATTTGTGAAACGAATACTCACTAAATCTCCTGAACACACACACGGTATTAAAGTATTGCTAGAAACAGGTGAAGTAGGCAGAGTAAAGAATGTGATAGAAGAAGACTAGATCTCTCTATATTCTTTTGCTTATACGTCCATCATTTTGCTAGATAAACAGTTCCATTTTTGATACGTTACGTTTGTACAGATAAAAAATATGAGCAATTTCTACGACTTTACAGCAAAGACACCAGCAGGCCAAGAACTGAACATGGCAGACTACAAAGGAAAGCCAGTCTTAATCATAAATACAGCTACTAAATGCGGCCTTACACCCCAATTTGATGGGTTAGAAAAGCTACACCAAGACTATAAGGATAAAGGCTTAGTAGTCCTAGGTTTCCCTTGTAATCAGTTTGCAGGACAAGAGCCCGAGACCAATGAGTCCATAGTAGAGGCGTGTAAAATAAATCACGGTGTTACTTTTCAGCTTACCGAAAAAATAGATGTAAATGGCTCAAACGCTCATCCCATATTCAAGCATCTGAAAAAAGAAAAAGGAATCCCTTTTCTTTCAGCTATCAAATGGAATTTTACTAAATTTTTAGTGAATAAAGAAGGTAAAGTAATAGAACGATATGCCCCTACTACTACTCCGGACAAGATAGCGGGAGATATAGAAAAAACATTATAGATCGGCTAAAGATATAAGAGTACAAAAAAGGACTACCTAGCAGTGGTCCTTTTCTATTAACTTTGATTTGCCCTACGCCCTGCTATCACAAGTCTCAAGTAAATACTATCTTATCAAATACACGGCTAAAAAAAAGAGCAGGCTCTGTGCCTGCTCTTTTACTTGTTAGTTTGTTATGATGAATTCGCTACGGCGGACAAGAAATCTCTAATTTGCCTAAAAAAAAAGGAGTAAACGATAGGTCTACTCCTCTTAAAATTATTGTTTGAATAGTATGAATCCTCCTACGCTTTGCTTCGGCGGATAAGAAATCTCTAATTTGCCTAAAAAAAAAGGAGTAAACGATAGGTCTACTCCTCT
>CAWVTM010000209.1:0-2078 GCA_963933305.1 uncultured bacterium | reverse complement strand
CAATGAATAAATGAAAGGCGAGCCGAGAGGCTCGCCTTTTTAGTTTGCTTCTTTTTGATCCTCCTACTATCGCTGATATCAAATGAATCTTTAGGACACGTCTCCAAATAGTCTTTAATTTGCCACCATGAAGTATTACAAGATTTTGGCAGTCGTATTGCCACTAATTATAGGTTTCCAATCCTGCAAAGATGAGGGTATAGTGGAAGAGCTGGAAGTGACAGAAGAAGTAGTAGTGATAGAAACTATCGAGTACCATACGTTTGATCAACAACGTATTGCTTTTGGCGGTGGCGAGAATCAGACCGTCGAGAAGACCTTTAGCCTACATACTACAGAGCGTAATATCGATAATATTAAAATGTTTGTCCAGTTGGATTGCCCTGACGGTGGATGCAATATCTGGGATGTATATGCCAATATAAAAGTAAAGGATAAGGCAAATGACGAGTGGTATGAGATAGGCAGATATATTACTCCTTATGGTGTGAATACCTCTCCACTGGAAAAAGGAATAGAAATAGATGTCACAGATTTCAAATCATTGCTGCACGGTGAAGTAGATTTACGAGCACGAATAGAAACGTGGGGAGCAGATGGATGGAATCTTACGGTAAATTTTGAAGTAACTACAGGAGTGCCAGATTATCAGTACTATGCAGTAGCTCCTGTGCTAATGTATGACCAGTGGTCCACATCAGGAGTGCCTTATGGCAAAGAGCATGAGTATGACCTTACTAGAGATATTACTATACCTGCGGGTGCAGAAGAGACTGCACTCCGTACTGTGATATCAGGATGGGGACATGCTACTCCTACAGATGGTGATGGTAGACCATGTGCAGAGTGGTGTTACCGCACGCATGGTGTCCGATTAGACGGTGTTAAAACTTTTGAGCATTTTATGGGACCTATAGGTTGTCCAGAAAACCCTATAAAAGCACAACGTGGAAACTGGGAGCCGGACAGAGCAGGATGGTGTCCAGGTATGGCTGTGCCAGTGCGTACAGATATACTAGGGGATGCTAATGGAGGGAATACGCTAAGTTTTGAGTATGACTATCAAGATTGGATTTCAGACGGTGGTACAGCATCTGGGCAGAATGGAGCATTTTATGCTACGTCTTGTTTTGTGATAGTGAAAAGCAATGAGCCGATAGCTGCTGCTACTGTGGTGGAGTAGGTTTTAGTCGTAATGCTGATTCCGCCTCTGGTGGAAGTATTTCGGCTCCGCTCAATACGGGCTCTGTCGAAATGTGAACTAAAATTGTTTGAAATCTAATTTAAAAAATATTAAAAGGCAAGCTGAGAGGTATGTTTTTATTTTTTACGATAAATAGCATGGTATCCCTCACTAATGCTTTATCATGTGTGTGTACATAGCTAAGTTCTACTTTGGCAGTACTGTCTGTATCATTTGTATAGTGTTAAAATCTATTTCTCCTTCTAATCTCACTGATGCAAGTTTTCTGTCAATCACGAAAAATTTTGTTTTATAAATGTTGTACCTGCAACAAGGTCCCATAAAGTTATTATCCGAACTGATTCTTATATTGTTTTGTGTGCCAATTGTATCTCTCTTCGTCAAAGGAAAAAATACTATATCAAAAACCCAACTTGTAGGAGAAGTGACATTTAAAACGAAAGCTAAAATGGGGAGAATGAAGAACAATCTGTAGTATTTTGAAACCGCTATTCTGGTAATAATAGAGAGCCGAAAAATGAGTATTCCACTTCAAAAGAATAACCAACAGACCCAGTTTAAGGTATTTGATTTTAAACTATAAGGCACAGGAAGGAGATGCAACCCTATACTGTTTAACAAAATTGCATACAGCGAATAATGGAAAGTTTTAAGAGTCTTAAGAATTGTGATTTTCATTTTGAAATAGTGCTAAGTTTACTTCCAATAGTAATGAAAATATAGAGAGGTATGTGTTAAAGTATCGATAACAAAAGAAAGTTGTTTACTAAAAGGCGAGCCGAGAGGCTCGCCTTTTTTTGTAATTTAGTTAAGTCATCTTGAATACTTCGACTATGTTCAGTACAGGCTCAGTTGAAGGGTGAGCAAAGACCCT
>CAWVTM010000208.1:0-2166 GCA_963933305.1 uncultured bacterium | reverse complement strand
TACTGCATATAGCATTAGTGACGCTTTTTGTGCGGACATAGTCTCCTGCAGCTATATCTGTAGTAGATAGCTCTGGTTTTCGCTGACCATTTCCTATGCTGTAGTGCATCACCTTTTCGCTAGCCCTTACGTGCCCTAGCTGATGACCGTGACCCAACTCGTGAGTAGCCACACTTTCAAAATCAAACTGATTTGAAGCAGGAGCTAAAGTGCCGAAGTACCAGTTTCTAGTGCTATCAAATTCTATATCAAATTCATTTACAAACCAATTTGCATCTGTCTGTCCATTAGTTTGGCATCCAGAGTATCTACTATAGCACACTCCTAATCTACTGTCTGTATAGCTCGTCCATCGTACGGTATTCGTCCCATCATCTCCTAGTCCATGATTATTAGTATTCGTTCCTATTTCCCAGTTCATTTCGGTCTCGCACTTCCACTCATTTAGAGAACGTAAAAAAGAAGCTGATGCATCAGCACCGCTGGCGAAACTAGAGGTCATTCTCCACGTGTAACCTCCTGAACTATTATCATCAATGTGCTGTATTTCAAAATAAGGTGTGTCCACACTATTACCAGGAGAGTACGTTACGATATTCAAGTGTGCCCAGTCTACTATGAGATCTGTACTAGAAGTACCCGTCTCACCCAGATTATTAGTTACCTGAATATCACCTGTACCTGCTCTGGTAGGCACTATCACTTTTATCTGACTATTACTCCATGAGGTATAACCCCAATCTGTAGGCACATAGTAGTATCTTCCATCACCAAAATTGGCATCTTTAAAACCCACCTTTCCACTGCCTCTTCCAAAACCAAAGTTGGAGCCATTGATAGTGATTTCTGTGCTAGTACCGGCGGTCACTGTAGTGACAGAAAACGAAGAAATCACTGGAGGTGATAGTGCTTTTATCTTTTTGTTATTCTTCTCCGCATCAAAGTCTTTGAGCGTAATGTAGCCTTGGTTAGTAATTGCACTTATATCAGTATATAGGTCATACGATATGCTCGTATATGTTTTCTGTATGTCAAATGCATTTACTGCGATAAGGTCATACAGCACAAATGACTGTACAGAGCTGGATGGCTTGTACATCTTACCAGCCAAATTAAAATTAACCTTATTTTCTTCCAGTAGGAAGATTCCTGATTCTCCCTTGTTCAACTCTAAAGACGGAGATACCTTGAGCATATCATTTCCCACTGTACCGCCCTCAGTTACTAGTTTGATAATCTGCGTATTTACAGTTCCTTTAAATACTTTAAAAATCTCTAGTGTATTTATTGTATAAATATTGTGACGCTGAGCGTCCCATCTCCCTTCTTGGCTGATAACACGTGCCTCTATGATATCTGAGCTTTTATCTACTCTTTTTTGCAGGGACCAGGGCTCTATCATGCACTGAGCTGAGGCTAAGGTAAAAGTTCCTATTAGTATAAGGGCGGTAAGTGTTGATTTCATGATTTTTATTTTTATACGTTCATATCAGCCAAAACCCAGCTAATAATTCTAACAAAATTAAAAACTTTAGGACCCTAGTCCAATTTATTATTGAACATTTGCAGAGCGTAGAGAATAATTATGACAAAAACCATAGGCGTATTAGGAGGTGGACAATTAGGTAAAATGTTATTTGAAGCAGGTTCTCCGACCAATACTTCATTTATTTTTCTGGAAAAGTCTAAAGACTGTCCAGCCAGATTAGTTTGCCAAAATCAACTAATTGGCTCACTGCAAAACGCTGAAGATATTGAGTTACTCGCCACCAAGGCCGATGTGCTCACCTATGAAATAGAGCACGTGAATGTGGCAGCTCTAACACAGGTAGAAAAAGAAGGAACGCCTGTATTCCCTAAACCCTCCGTACTCTCTATCATACAAGACAAGGGATTACAAAAACAGTATTATACCGATAACGGTATTGCTACGCTAGATTTTACCCTTGCTACCATAGAAAACCTAGCTGAAAAAGTAGCTGCTTGGCCAGAAGATAGATTTGTACTAAAACACCGCAAAGGTGGATACGACGGAAAAGGGGTGCAGCTACTAACCAAATCCCAGTTTGAAAATCTCAAAAACCATCAAGATAAAAGTCTAATAAGCGAGCACGGCTTTGTGATAGAAAAACTAGCCAACAATGCCATAGAAGTTTCCGTGATAGT
>CAWVTM010000207.1:0-2178 GCA_963933305.1 uncultured bacterium | reverse complement strand
ACTGGCTCGTAATCACCTTTTTTAAGTAACCGAACCATCTCATCTAGTGAACTTATTCTTTTCTGGTATGATGTATTTGTTGCCATATAATTATTTACAAATATAGGTGTATGTCACGAACCTTTCAGAAACCCATCTTAATAATTGCTTTTTAAGCATATTAAGTGAACTTTGAACGATAAATGCATTCAGACTTAAAATTTTTCAATGATTTGGTTACCAGATTATTAGAAAACGAGAAAAATGAACCCGTCGTCTCACCGTTACCTACGGAAACAGTAATAGCAGATTTAGACCTTAGTTTCAGTGATGAAGGACTGGCAGAAGATGAATGGCAAAATGTAGTAGAAAATGCAGTAATGCATACTCCACGTACGGCATCTAAACTATTTTTCAATCAGTTATTTGGCGGTAGACAGCCCAAAGCGGTAATAGGAGATTTATTAGCTGTGATACTGAATAACAGTATGTACACCTACAAAGTGGCAGGACCTCAGGCTGGAATAGAAAAAACAATCATACAAGAAACCTGTAAACTAGTAGGATATACTGATGGAGATGGGACTATGCCTCCAGGTGGAAGTATGAGTAACTATATGGGTCTAATAATGGCTCGAGATACCAAAGATAAAAATGCAAAATATGATGGTGTAACCCAACGTATGACGTTATATACATCTGCAACTTCACATTACTCTACACCTAAAAATGCAGCCTTTGCAGGTGTAGGGCGTAATAATATTAGATATATAAAAAATAACCATCTAGGACAAATGGATCCAGCACATCTTGCTGAGTGCATAGCTCAAGATGTCAAAGACGGTTGTACACCATTTTTTGTAAATGCTACTGCCGGCACTACTGTATTAGGAGCTTTTGATGATGTGCATGCTATAGCTGATGTATGCGAAAAGTATAACGTATGGCTTCACATAGACGGAGCATACTGCGGTGCAGTAATATTTAGTGAAAAATATAAGCACTTAGTAGCAGGAGCAGAACGAAGCGATAGCTTTAGTTTCAACGCTCATAAAATGCTAGGTACACCATTGAGTAGTTCTATTTTTGTATCTAGACATAAAGAACAACTCATAGAGTCCTTTTCTAATCAAGCAGAATACCTCTATCAAACAGGCACAGATGAATATGATCTAGGTAAGACTAGCTTGCAGTGTGGTCGTAGAAACGATGCATTAAAACTTTGGACACTTTGGAAATCTGTAGGAAATAAAGGGCTAGAACACATCGTAGATCAGCAGTTTTATTTAGCAGATGTAGCCCGCGAGTATATTAACAATCATCCAGACTACACATTGTATAGCTTCGGAGACTCCATCTCTGTATGCTTTAACTATAAAGGGATAGACGCCAAAGAACTGTGTACTGCCTTATATGAGGAAGCTACCACCTTAGTGGGATATGGTAAGTTTGGAGAAAATGAATTTGTACGATTAGTGACTATTAATGCCACCAATGGTAAAGATGAAATAATCAAATTCTTCAAAACCTTAGAAGAAGGTGCTGCAGAAATGAATACTTAATACATATATAAACCAATAGATATGCTTACCAAAATAATAGCTTTAACCATCTACGTTCTCGTATTATTCCTCATTGGAATAGTAGCTTCTAGACGTGTAAAAAACATAAGTGACTATTATGTCGGTGGCAAGAAAATAGGCTATTGGGCTGTAGCATTTTCTGCTAGAGCTACAGGAGAGTCAGGCTGGTTACTCATAGGACTCACAGGTATGGGTGCTCTAGCAGGCTTATCCGCATACTGGGTAGTATTGGGTGAGGTACTCGGTGTAGCAGTCTCTTGGCAGTTTATGGCTAAGCGATTTAAACGGAAGTCAGATACCTACCAGTCCCTAACTATTCCTGACTACTTAGAGAGTCATTTCAAAAGTAGTACGCGATTCCTCAGAGGACTAGCAGCCTCCATCCTATCTGTATTTGTAGTTATATACGTAAGCACGCAGATAGATGCTACGGGTATAGCCTTCGAATCTATGATGGATATGAATTACTATCACGGAGCCATTCTTGGTTTTCTTATCGTTTTGGCATACATATTCATTGGAGGGTTTGTAGCCGTAGTATGGTCAGACCTTTTCCAGGGTGTGCTCATGTTCTTTGGACTCGTTATTCTCCCCATAGTCGTTTATTACAATCTAG
>CAWVTM010000206.1:0-2199 GCA_963933305.1 uncultured bacterium | reverse complement strand
ACCTAATGTTGGTTATTTAATCGTAATATTGCAATGAACAAATATGGGAGTAACTAAGACACATAATTTTACGGCTCATCAAAACCAAATAGCAACTATTACTAAGGTGCTAGGGCATCCTGCACGAATAGCTATTCTGCAGCACATAGCTCATACCAAAGGATGTATCTGTGGAGATTTAGTACTAGAGATAGGACTAGCTCAAGCTACGATATCACAACATCTCAAAGAGTTGAAAAATATAGGAATAATACAAGGAAACATAGAAGGAACAAGCGTATGCTACTGCATAAATCAAGACAAATGGAATGAAATCAAAGAGAATTTAGAAGCATTCTTCAACTTTAAGTTTCCGGTACTCCAAGACTGTTGTCCTGACATATAGAAGTAGACATCGAGAGGACGTTGCAGTGCAACGTCGAAATCAAAAAGCAAAACGAGAAAGAAAATGAAACTATCACAACTACAAATAGCACTGAAAGAGATGAAGGAGGTACATTTTATACTTCCCAATGGTGATTTTATACCAAGACACTATCACCTTACAGAGATTGGCCTTGCTACTAAATCCTTCATAGATTGCGGAGGTAAGCGACACGATGACAAAAAGGTAGTCCTACAGCTTTGGACTTCTACAGACTATGATCATAGACTGATATCAGAGAAGTTTTTGACTATTATCGGTACTTCCCTCCCACTATTTAATGGCGAAGACTTGGATGTAGAAGTAGAGTATCAGATGGATACTATCGGCAAGTTTGCTTTAGATTTTGATGGAGATAATTTTAAACTGATAACTACTAAAACTGACTGTTTAGCCACAGAACTTTGCGGTATAGACTCGGTTTCTAGTAAACCAAAGGGGAATTTAGCTAACTTAGGTTTAAACGCAGAACCAGGTTGTACACCTGGTGGCGGATGTTGTTAGTAAAATACTTGAAGTATTGAGATATGAAAACTGAGATTTATAAACCACTGAAAAAATACATTTCTAGTTTAAATGAAACAGAACTAGCTGGAGACAGAATCACGAAGCTTCTATCTTTGGTTGAATACATACAATTGAACAAAAATGAAGGTACATCTTTAAAGCTTAATTTTATCTGTACGCACAACAGCAGAAGAAGTCATTTATGTCAAGTATGGGCTAAAGTAATGGCTGCGTATTATGGCATAGATAAGGTAAAGTGCTACTCAGGAGGAACAGAATCTACCGCAGTCTACAAAACAGTGGTGGAAGTACTAATTTCAACTGGGTTTGAAGTAACTAGCATCGCTCACTATGAGAACCCTACCTATAAAGTTAACTTCACAGAAGAAAATTGCCCAATGACGTTATTTTCAAAAAGGTACAATGACAGGTATAATCCAAGAGAAAATTACGCAGCAGTAATGACGTGTAATGATGCAGACGCTAATTGCCCCATAATACCTGCTGTCACTCGAATATCACTACCTTATGTAGATCCAAAGGTAAGTGATGGAACAGCGGAAGAGTTAGAAATATATTCTGAACGCAGTAGGCAAATAGCTACTGAAATGAAATATATTTTCTCTCAAATAAAATGAGATTCTGGAAAGAATACTTAGGTGAGTTTATAGGTACTGCTATATTGGTTTTCGTTGGCTGTGGATCAGTCGCCATTGCTGTGCTCTATTATCCACTTGAGTTGTGGCACATAGCTCTAGTATGGTCTATCGGTGTAGCTCTAGCGATCTATGCAACTAATAAATACAGTTCTGCCCATCTTAACCCGGCAGTAACTTTAGCTATGACACTAGCCAAAAAATGTGACTGGAAGAAAGTTCCTGCATATATAATTAGTCAATTATGTGGTGCTACGGCTGCAGCATTTTTATTATTAGCCTTTATTAATGATGATCTATCTGCCTATGAGCTAACACATAATATAACTCGTGGGAACACAAACTCATTTCATTCAGCGGTTATGTTTGGTGAATTCTTTTCTGAAGAGGTTACTCATTTACAAGCTTGTATAGCTGAGGGCCTAGGAACTTTTATATTGGTTTTGGTGATATTCTTACTAACGCATAAGCCAAGAAAATTTGACAGCATAATTCCTATTCTCATAGGTCTCACCGTAGGTGCCATCATTATGGCAGTAGCACCCTTTACGCAGGCTGGTCTTAATCCAGCCCGAGATTTCGGACCTCGATTAGTAGCCTATTTTGGAGGAT
>CAWVTM010000205.1:0-2242 GCA_963933305.1 uncultured bacterium | reverse complement strand
CCGCTCAACTATCTTACCGTTCAGGTCTACTATATATATCAAAGCTCTGAGACACATCACCGCTATAGCTGTCACCTAAGTTTATTTCTATAGATGACTTAGTAGGATTAGGATAGATGCTTACACCATTTGTACCACTGGTCAGTGCCTTTTTTGCTACGGATACTTCAGACTCTCCTGTAGCTTCATCATCAGAAACTTGGTCTGAATTAATGTTTTCATCATTATCACGATTTGCTTCTGGCGGAGGAAGCTCTCTCAGTGTTCTGTTACCAGCATCATCATAGGTGTATTCAATTTGAGCATTAGTATAAATTGCTACAAAAGCTAGAAGTAAGGTAATTGCATATTTCATAATTATTTGTTTTTCTTGAGGTTATATCCAAAGGTAAGTTCTATAAATGAGGCCTTTTCAGACACCGTAAAGGCTGTTATATTATTGCTAAAAGCTACATCTGACTCAGCACTATAGTAGTGTGCAAGATCCAAAAACTTGGGGGCATAAATATATTGTAGTCCGAGTTTCCATCGGTCTATATTCACAACATAGCGGGCACCCACATTTACTCCTCCATTGAGTCTATTTAAGCCTTCTTGCCTGCTCATGTAGCCTAGAGGGTCATTCTTATCGTTACTTATCTCTAAGTCTGTGTTTTCGGTAGCTAGCACGTAGTCTCCGTGCAAGCCTATTATAGCTTCTAGAGAAGCATTATTTTGTTGAAATAACTTTAGGTTTACATTGGTATTTATTCCTACATAAGGCACATCATACGTATTCTTTTCCAAATCCCATTGATACGAAGGGTTACTCAGCGGACGCTCATTCACTGCCAATTTACCACCGCTTTGGTAATACGATACAGATGAAAATACGGACCACTTTTCTTTTTCCAAATATTCTAATCCTAAGGATAGGCTTATGTCTGTCTTAGGAATTTGATAAAAGTTCATTCCAAAATTGGCAAATGTACCCTTCCCACGCTCCATACGCCATAGTGTAGAAGAACGGACTACCCCCGTGGATAGCGTGATAGTCTGTGCGTAGCACAGCGATACGGCACCAATAAATAGCAGTATACTTAATATTCTTTTCATTATTCTCTTTTTAAATTAAACCCAACACCTAAAGTCATAAATGACACTTTTTCTCGTACTGTAAAACCGTTCAATCTTTGAGCACCTACTTCATTTATATCAGCTTCATATTTTCCCATTTTTAATAAGCGTGGGGCATACGTATAATTAAGAGAATACGACCATCTATTACGTGTATAAACTGCACTTCCACCGAGACTATAGCCTACATTTAGCTTTCTAAGTGCTCCATATTTAGTGAAAAATTCTAATGGGTCACCACTTGGCCTATTATGGTTAAAATCTACTTCTATATCAGACTCATAAAGTATTCGATCTATATGTAATCCTGCTACTGCCAATAATTTTACGTTACCAGCTCGCCATACCTCCATATTATAATTCGTATTTAGTGACCATGAGTTGTAAGTATACTCATTATCCTCCAGATCTAGTAAAAAGAATGGATCTTCTCTGCTAACATCATACTCCTCTAATTTAGCCCCGCTCTGATAGTAGGCAAAGCTGCTGTAAAAAGACGACTTAGGCTTAATAGCATACTCCATACCTATCTCTCCTGCCCATACTCGCTTAGGGGTGAACAGCAAGTGATTTCCACCTTCACTTGGCGTACTCGTTCTAAATGGGGTGGAGGTTTGGGTGGCACCGAGACTTAACTGAATACTCTGTGCAGCTAGCCTAAGCGTTGATAATAATATTACCATAGTTAAAAAAAACATCTGTCTATATGCTAATGGGATATTCATTTCTTTCTACTATTCTTAAAAAGGGATGGTTCATTCAAGTATACTTCTAAATCTTTAACTTTTGGTTCACCAGTGCTCATATCCAGAACAATAACATCCTCCAACTCAGTGACACCAAAATATATGTGTGTCCAATAGTTCCCTAATTGAAATACATTCTTTAGTTCAAGTTCTTTAACTTTTTCTAAAAGTATAATATCAAGATACCACACTGGTGTAATACTATCTTGAGAGCAAGAAAACCTGTACCCATCAAAATAGGCCGTTTTATTAAATGAATCTGTATAAACCAAAGTTGACCCCATCACTTGTTTTTTGCCATTTATTCGTTGCTTATAAGGTTTCATATTTTTTAAAAAATCTGGATCTTTTAAAAATGAAATATCGCCATCACAATCCCA
>CAWVTM010000204.1:0-2242 GCA_963933305.1 uncultured bacterium | reverse complement strand
AATGGAATAATCTGATCATCTGGTCTATCTAGCGTTATGAAATGTGCTTTGTCGCCGTTATATAAATTTTTCAGATTAGTATTAGACTCGTCATACTGCCCGCTGTTTACCCACACCTTACTAAAGGCATTGAGTGGTGCTAGCACCTCGTATAAGCCTCCTATTTTAGAACTATACTCTACCTTAGTGTTTTTTTGATAAAGAGGAGCTTAAACTCCACTTTGTAGCCTTTTTCATCTGATCTTATTCTGAGAAAATCATATAGCTCTAGCATAGCTGTAGCTCCCATGTTTTCTACATATCCTCCATCTACTAAGTGTCCCCAGCGTTTGCCATCTTTGTCATACACCAAGCCGGGAGGAGTAATAAAGGGGAAACGAGAACTGACCGAAACGGCAGTACTTATAGGAATATCTGTATGTGTCACACCAAAAAAATCTTCACTCATATTAAAGATTTTGGGATCCATTTTGACATTGCTTAGTAGTGCTCTATATCCATTTTCTACCCGAGTAGAGTTGATCATATAAATACACGAATCACTCTGAAACTCTTCTAAAAATCCCCCAGCAAGTATTGACTTACCGTCATACTTGGCTGCTTCTTCCCAAGAGTATTCTAATGCTTTGGCTCTATCAAATGATCTGATAGGGAATGGGATAAATTTTTGGATGAGATCTGGCACTACTAGCCAAGAAGTTACCGGAGCCAAAAAATCCTTACTCAATATCCGATGAGCCTCATCTGTGAGGTGAGCATCGGGCCGCTTACGCAATTGCTTATAGGTAGCCACTCCTAGACTACCTCCAGACACGGTGCTATAGGCATAGGCTTGCTTATCAAAATCGGGGTTAGCTCGTTGCAGATCGCCTAAAACCTGTGCTGTCCAATAGGCAGACCGCACTCCTCCACCTTGGCAGGCTACTAGGATTATAGGAATGGTATCCGAAGTGTTTTCTGCTCTAGCCGTGTAATACTGGTCAAAGTGCGAGGCAATGGATAATCTAGTATCCTGCGTATGACCAATCGTGCGTATCTCGTGATTATTATTAAAAAAACTAAAGACAACCACCGCGGTTATTACCGTAAAAGTAAATGGGAACCTGAAATGTCGCTCTGCAAAATCGAGACACGTAGCAGCAAATAACCAAGCACCTAGAGCAAATAATATAATAGCAGCTGAACCCACAAACTGAGGAACACTTACTGGATACATGATTACAAGACCAAATGGTATGGAGATACACGCTATTCTAAAAAGAATCCATCTTCTCTGCTTAATCCAAATAAATTTGGCAGGATATGCCTTATTTTTAACTTGTATGTAGTCTGATATATTAAGAAGCTTCCACTTATTTCTACTCAAGAAAAGAACAATAATATCCTTACGCAAGTAGTAAAATAGATAGAGCCAAAAAGTCAACGCAAGCGTTATATATACCAATGAATTAGACCAACCTGTCACCTTTACTAGTCCGTAGCACATAATGAGGAGCGGCATCACTCCTAGTGCTCGCGGTATTAATACTTGAGCTTGAACCGCATATCTATCACTGAATTTTACAAAATCGAATGTAGTAAAATGAAGTATGACACGTGAAGTACGCCAACTCTGCCAGCTCCACCATGTGATGCCAAATAAGGCAAACCAGGTATGATATCTTAATAAGCCTGTTTCTGTAAAACAAAGAGCTTGCAATATATCCTTACCTTGATCCATGGTCACAAGGGCACTAAAACCTATCACTTGAAACAAGATGACAATCCAGCAAGCCTTGAGCACTACATAGTAATTGAATAATAGCTTTAACATTTACTTTTTTAAAGATAGCGAATCTAAACCTAAAAGACGCATTAGGTATGAGATAATTACACAAAAATGAACAAGCCGATGCTGCTTATAAACCATTTTAATAGATTAATAAAATTTCTTCATTTGCTTCGCAAAGTCAGACTTAAACATGTCTCTACTTTTAAATAGACCTGTATTAAAAAACCAACCTGCCATCAGATTGACAGTAAAAGGCTTAACACGAGATTCTAATTTACTTAAGGATCTGTTTTGCCCTAAAAAGTTTTCGATACTAGCACCTAGCAGAAAATTCTTATACGTACAAAGGATCAAATAAAAATGCCAGACTCTATTTACATAGTATTTCACATGGCTTAATATATAAAATATCCACTCTTTCGATTACGCTATCTTTTAATATTTAATAACTTCGCCCCTTGTTACAAAAAG
>CAWVTM010000203.1:0-2260 GCA_963933305.1 uncultured bacterium | reverse complement strand
TTCCGAGTGTCGCCATAGCTTTAGCGGAGGCACAAGCTATGGTATTATTTTTTAACGAATATAAATCGAGTGAAAATCGATTTATATTCGGCAATTGAAAGCTATTTCGGTATAAGAAGAAGAAATAGTATTCTAATAGATCACTATAATAGTGTCAAATTGGGCAAATGGAAATGCCTAATCGTTTTATGACTTAGAAAAGTACGTCAGCAGACTTTCTGCAGATGCTAGTCCTCGGTAAAGTACTTACGCTTAGCGATTAGTTTTCCCATTACATAATGCTGTACAGTCACCATGTACGGATAAGTAGATATCTTAGCAAAGTATCGCTCTGTATCTTCTACTATTATATTTCCATTTCGGTCATACAGCGTATTGTTACTGCCGCTGTTCTTTTCATATAAAAACATTGATTTTTCTTCACCAGACGTAGTACGTGTGGTGATGGTCATAAATGGAGCGGAATTTATTATAGAGTCTTTAGCTTCAGCGGTAAGGTACTCAGCAAACCCTTCATAGTTTTTATATGAAAATAATGCGAAGTAGCTTCGAGCAGCAGACTGTGATAAGCTAGGTAGTGCAGGGGATATGGTGTAGGTACTATCCACTCTGGTGAGTGTAAATGACTCTTCAGGTTCTTGTGCATTATTTACCGAAACAGTGGCTAGCTCTGAGGCATCATAGTCAAAGACCTCTCTATCATACCAGTCTTGTGGATTGGTGCTAAATCGAGCTTCCAGCAAGCTAGGAGAACCGAGTATATTGGCTAAGTATGGTGTATTAGATCCATTGATATGCAGATAAGTGGCAGACATGTCTGGATTACCACCACCTACATAGTAGTCTCGCACTATGGCACCATCGGTACCGTAAATCTGTACATGTATGGACTTACCTACCATTGCCCGTATCACGTTATCTTGTGCAGTTTTAGGCACAGGGCCTAGGATGCGAATCTTAGCTATAGTCTTATCCAGTATCTGATCCATAAACTCTGGAAAAGCTCTGAAACTGTCATTTATCATCCAGTGATCGTCTTGTCTGGACATTACTACTATATTGCCATCTCTGTCCTTTATTCTTACCTTACTGATGTCGTCTATATTTTCAAATGCAAAATTAGATTCGTCTCTAAGACCAGACTCTTCATTAGGCGAAAAGAGTAAAAAGTATGCACTTATGCTTACCGCTAGGAATATAGGTATCCAGATAAATTGTTTCTTCATGAAGACTTCAAAGTAACAACCCTTTACTTGATTTTAATAAATCAATTTTACAAAGTGCTCGTCTTGTTTTAGCAGTTTGGTATGCCCTTTGGAATATAGGGTAGGAGTGATACTCGCATCTGTCTAGATACTAATGAAGTGGAAGTTATGGAGTGGTGTATTGGATTATAACTGTATAGAAAAATAAACAATGATGAAGCAAAAATGGGTATTAACTTTAGGGGCAGTTTTGCTACTTTTCAGTAGCTGTGTGCGTGAGACGATCGTGATAAATGATCCGCTGATTACGGATGCGGATATTTATTATGAATATACCGCAGATGCTTGGGGCACTATAGTACAAGGTGAGGTATATAATGATGGAGAGACTTTCATAGATGCCGTCCAACTAGAAATACGCTTGTATGATAGACGTGGAGTCATCATAGACTATGAGTATCTGTGGGTAGATACTTATTTTAATCCAGGGCAGAGTGTAGGTTTCTATGTAGATCTGCCATACCGGGGTGTTTGGGATGTAGATGTGGTGATAAATAGGTATGAATAGAGTCTACACGATAGGTATTGTTTTTCTTGCCGTATTTTTGACCCCACGTTGAAACAAGGGTTATTACAATTAAAAGAATTCGTAGCAGACAATGCCGAGCATATAGTAGTACTTGCTGATAAGCATACGCTGGATGATTGCTATCCACTATTGGATGCTGATGTACTTCACTTCACAGTGCCTTATGGTGAAGTGTACAAAAATCTAAATAGCTGTGAGTACATTTGGAAAAAATTAACAGAACTGAACGCCACTCGCCAGACCATTTTACTGTGTCTAGGTGGAGGTGTACTCTGTGATATGGGAGCTTTTGCTGGAGCTTGTTACCAGCGAGGTATGCGAGTGGTGCTAGCACCTACCAGTCTGCTAGCTATGGTAGACGCCAGTACAGGTGGCAAAACAGGAGTTAACTTCCTTGGATTTAAAAATTATATTGGGCTATTTGCTAAAGCAGAAGAAACATTTATTTGTCCAGAGTTTTTAGATA
>CAWVTM010000202.1:0-2292 GCA_963933305.1 uncultured bacterium | reverse complement strand
ACCAACTTTTTGGGGACGCAAGCATTAAGCTAAAAGACCAAACCATAAGCGGAGGAATAGTAGCTGAGACGAGCAATCGCCTTATCTACTACTCTGGCATTAATAGTATAGAACAGTTTAATGACTTTGTAACTTTGCTTAAAACACAAGTGAACTATACAATAAAGAAATCTCACTTTGGTGCTGACATTAAGCTAGTATTGCAAAACTCTAGCAATCAACAAGTACTTCCTAGACCGAATACAAGTGCCTTTGGAAATGTATATACGCAATTCAGATTGTTCAATAAAAATTTGAGAGTTCAACTTGGAGCACAGACCTTTTGGTTTAGCGATTTTAAAAGCCCAACCTATAATCCATATACCAGACAGTGGCATAATGGCACTCAGAACTTTAGTAGCTATCCCCCCATAAATCTATATACTAATGCCAGAGTAAAAAGCTTTTGCTTCGGCATAGAGTTTTTTCATGTGCAGCAAGGTTTAATGGGCAATTCATACTATAGTTCTCCTGGCTATCCACTTATGCCGAGAAGCTTACGTGTAAATCTTAGGTGGGACTTGAATAACTAAATCTTCTTTAGCGTATAAATTTCTACCCTTTTATTTTGATCTTCTTCTTGTCTGCTTGCCGGTAGTCTAAATTTCATTCGGGTATTAGCCATTCCCTTGTAAGTTAGTCTTTCCTGCTTTACTCCACTCACTACTAAATAATCATTTATAGCTTTTGCACGTTTAAAACTAAGCTCAAGGTTATATCTATTTTGGATACCATTCATAGGTCTATCCATAGGGTAGTTCATATGCCCTTGTATCTCTATGTAAGCCTCTTTCTGCCGTTGCAGCACTGCCAATAACTTATGAAGCTCAGGTGTGCTCTCTGGCCGTATCTCATCTGAATCTGTAAAGAAATATATATTTTGAAAAGTAAACTTCCCTGTAATTTTCACCTTCTCTAGCTCTAGCGTATAAACTAAAGTATCTACCGGTTTTTCTATATCAGAAGAGGGTACAATAATGTAGCTACTTAGGTAATTAGGTGCTTCTGCGGATACTATTAATTCTTCGCTTAGCATATTAAAAGCACTAGAAACTCCAGATTTTCCACTTCTACTAAATCGCATTTTTTGGTCTTTATAGTCAAACCCTAGCGTAGCATTTATTGCCTTCTTTGTTCTCTTGTCTATAGTTTTGATTACGATAAATTTAGGTGGATTAAGAGATGTCTTATTATCCGTTTCGTAGACAAAGAACACCTTGGCCCGCCTATTACTCTTTTGGTCTTCGGAGATTAGTTGCGACTCACCAAAACTCTCCATTTTAATGAATCTAGAGGGAACACCCATTTGCTCTAGAGCAGACACGGTACTCACAGCTCTATTCTGAGCCAGTATAGCATTGTATTCTTCAGTAGCAAAGCTATCTGTATGTCCTTCTACATATATCTCTTTTATATTTGTACCTCCTATCTCCAAAATCTTACCATTCAGTAATTTCTGCTGATCATCGTTTACACTATAACTATCAGAATCAAAATAGATAAAAAACTCGACTGAAGTAAGTGAATACATTTGAGCAAAGGCAGACGAAGAAAAAACCCCTATGCCAAGTGATATACCTAAAAGTAATATATATCGAATTTTATTCAAGTCACGAAGTTAAAAATTTTAACGCTAAAAAAGTCCCTACCATATAGATAAGGACTTGAATTTTAAAGATAAAATACTAAACTACTACTTACGATGAAAATTATTAACAATGTGTATCTTACGATACGTCTTACTATTAGCTATGACCATGCCAACTTTAAAAATACTCATTATCAGTTAGTTAACAAAAACAGTCACCATTATTCGTCTCATTTACAGAACGAATTATCCAATTTATAGAATTGAGCTGTTTTAAGCTGACTCCGTAAATAACTATTTTGAATTAACACAAACAATATGAGTGACTTATATCCAATTAATATCTGTTTTATATTCATCTAAAAAAACAATTGTCTTCCCATTTTGAGATGACAATTAATAATTCGCACTAAACTACCGCGTTCCACCCCTGCGTATCTTCTGATTTCAAAAACTTATGACCATCTAAATCGTCCTTAAGCTGATTTATCATATTAAAATTATGACTAGAGACATCATACTTCTCATCATCTATAGTGACTCCATCTACATAGGTCACAGCTGCAGCTGTGCCAGTAGCAAACATACACTGAACAATACCTGCTTCTAGATCTAGAACAAATTGATCTGCACTAATTTCCACTTCATTCACATTTATTCCTTTA
>CAWVTM010000201.1:0-2334 GCA_963933305.1 uncultured bacterium | reverse complement strand
TGGTCTATGTGAGCTATTATACAAAAATTACGGATGTTCTCCATTCAGGTGCAAAAGTAGTTTTTTTACCCTACGAAAATGAAGTGATTTTCTCCTACTCTACTATCACTTTTTTGGAATAAACTATTCCGCTGCTTTTCTCTTGGAGCTGGAGCATATATACTCCTTTGGCAGCTATGGTAAGAGAGCCAATCGTAGTAACTTGTGCATTGACTCGTTTACCTAGAACGTCAAAAACAGTGATGTTATAAAGATTAGCATTTTTTATGGTAAATGTGCCAGAAGATGGATTTGGATATATAATTAAGTCTTCTTTTTCTAAGGATTTTACAGCAGCAAAACATGATGAATCTTGGTAGCCAAATACATAAAACTCTGCATCCACATCAGCACAAGCTCCACGTCCTGAGGCATTCAGTATTATTCTAAACGTGTCTTGTACTCCATTTGGAGTAAAGGTGGCTGAGCCGTTTGTCGTAGTTCCTAAAGTTACCCTGCTCGAAAAATCAATCCAGATTAATTGGTCAGAATTAGATGCAGACACTGGAATAGTCATAGTTCTAGGAATGCCTGTAGATACATAGCAAAAAGAAGTATCCTTAGGTGCTTGTATCATCGGTGTAGCATCTATAAAAACCCTCAAAAAATCTGTGGCACTACAACCGGTGATTGGGCTAGTATAGTCGTAGAATAAACTAATGTCATCTGGATAAAATCTAGAAGCATTACCAGGACTAAAGTTATTGCCACCTACTATAGCACTAGGGTCATTAGACGACCAAGTACCACCGGCAGGGTTGGCATTTAGTGGCATGTTAGCTGCGGTTTCGCAGTATCTATCAGGAGAAGGTTGCGTTAGATTAACCGCTGGTAATGGATTGATAGTAAGTGTAGTATCATTGAAAGCAGGGCAGCCAGTAGCCACGTGGTCATAACGTATCAAGTAACTCTTAGGATTGGCATTAGTACTAGCTAGTGGAACACTATTCAGCGTGTTGATAGTATCGCCAGTTAAGCCACCCAAAGTACTTGGTAGTCTAAAACCTGAAGAGTCATAAATGGTCCAAGCACCATCTGTTAGGTTAACACTCGTTAAAGTATTAAGGGATATTTCACCCTCGTCCCAGCAGAGTTCTCTGTTAGTACCGAACGTAATTTTGGGCACTCGCCAGATCTCCATATTCGCGGTATCTTTAGAAGTACACCCATATTCATTTGTATAGGTAAACTCTAGTATGATGGTATCCTTGTCTGTATTCTGAATAGTGTAATTTGACTCGTCTACATTTAGCCACCAATCGGGAGCAAACTGGGAGCCTCTATTCTCAAGCATATCCGCAAAAAAGTAATTAACATTTGAGTTAGAATCTAAACATCTCCATGATGGAATACCTAGAGCCGTATTAGCTGGGCTAACTACCACATCATTATCTAATTGTATCGAGCCTATGTCTTGGCAGTAAGCCCGATTTTGCAGTATTGTTCTAGGCAGGCTACGAACCAAAATCTTCATAGAATCTCTATTGACACATTGCGTAGTTGGATCTTGGTAGGTGTACACTAAGCTCGTTTGGATACTACTAGCCGGGGCTGCTATAAGTCCACAAGCTTCAGCCGTATTAAATGTATTACCATTCACTATTAGACTGTGATTTGGAGATGTACTCCAGTATCCAGTAGTATGAGGTGCACCGGTAGGAGTTACTATTATACTGTCAAGTACTATCTGACCATAATCACAGCATACTGCCAAATCATTACCTAAACTAACTACAGGTGGTGCATTTAACGTCACATAAATGGTATCATAAAATGTAGAGGTGGCATCAAACGACTTTAATATGACCTGACCACTAGCAGAGAAACTAGCCTGAGTGATTGATGCACTCGTAGAAGAGAATGTGGCTACGGAGCTTATCCATTCATAAGATGTTGGTGTCCCGCTTACTACACTATCTAAAAAGATTAATGTAGAGTTAGTACAAGCGTTTCGGTCACCAAGTTTTATTTGTACGTTGAGTTGGGCATGAGCTCCTACCGTAACACAGATAAATAGACAGGATACAAGTTTTTTCATAAATGGGTATCGTTTCGTTGAGAGATCTTTTTGGTGTAAAAAAATAGAATCCAGAAATATTAAAATCAAAGTTAATCAAAATTTAAAAACCTCTCAATTATTACTTATACATAATACCAGAAAGCCTTCAAAATGGGACTTTGCTTACAATTTACATATCTTCCAGATGGAATAACAAATCTGAGTGCAAGAAATCTGAGTGAAATTGCCCCAATTGGTGTAATAATTTTACTTTTGCGGGCTTTAAAATAAACAAC
>CAWVTM010000200.1:0-2407 GCA_963933305.1 uncultured bacterium | reverse complement strand
AGCATAGTAAACCACAGATTAGAGTTCTTATCCTCAAAACACTTAAAGACTGTATTATTAGTTAAGCCGTCTGCAGTAGTGAAGTTAGTAAACTCATAGCCATCATACCTAGAAATCCCCCTATCTGTACAAAACCAGAAGTATCCAAAACTATCCTGATGCACATAGTGCACCTCATTACTGGGCAGCCCGTCCTCTATGGTAAAATGCTCTATGACATTTTGGGCATTCACAGAGGTATAAGCCGTACAATACATAATTACAAAAAAGATATACCTCGGGATTAGCTTCATCTATTAGTTGACGAAGATAATCAATACGCTGCACCTATGTGTTCATATCCTTTTCTACATTACGCATATCTTCGCAACACGAATGAAAAAAACAGTATTCGCACTATTTGCCATCATCACATTGACCTCTCACGCACAGAGTGAGCTCACTTCGGGATATTTTAATTATACCCTCACAGATCGGTATGAAATATTATCAGGTGCGCTATCAGATGATTTCTTTACAGGCATAAAACCCTACCGACGAGACGCAGTAGCAGTTTTTGCTGATAAAATAACGCCACTATCACAAGTGGATTCATTTAATCAAAACTACTTACTCCGAGATAATATACTATATACAAATCGATTACCTTTTGACAGAAAACCAATACTCAACTACTTTTATCCCACTGAGAGTGCCCTCACTTTAGTGAAAGAAGATCGTTTTAAACTAGTAATGAATCCAGTACTTGGATTTTCAGGAGGCAGTGACTCCGGAGACTCTCTAAATACATACAGAAATAGCAGAGGATTTGAGCTGCATGGTAACATAGGAAATAAAGTAGGGTTTTATACCTATGCACTTGAAAACCAAGCACGCTTCCCTAACTTTCTAAGAGATAAATATGCCAATGATTTCTCTGTAGCTGGGGCTACGCTAGCTAAACAGTATGGTAACTCTGCCCGAGATTTTTTTAATGTAGCAGGATATGTCACTGCTTCACCGATAGAAGAAATTACACTCCAGTTTGGGCACGATCGTAATTTTATAGGAAATGGATATCGCTCTATGATCCTCTCAGACTATGCCACACCGAGTACTTTCTTAAAGATAAACACAAAAGTATGGAAGCTAAACTACATGAATCTCTACAGTGTACACACTGACCATCAAGGATATAACGAAAAAGCTCCGACTAAACGTAAGTTTTCTGCACTACATCACCTGAGTGTGAATATAGGCAAAAACTTAACCTTAGGACTTTGGGAAAACATAATATTTGATAGACAAGATAGTATGGAGAGTGGCAGATATGAAATAGACTATATGAATCCCATCATATTTTATAGAGCAGTAGAGCACGGGCTTAATAGTAGTGATAACGTACTCCTGGGTATGGATTGGAAATGGAACTTCCTACATCGATTCTCTTTCTACGGTCAGTTTGTACTGGACGAGTTTGTGAAAGATGCTTTTTTAGGAAACCCCAATCAGTATGTAAACAAATGGGCCTACCAAGCAGGACTAAAATATGTAAATATAGCAGGCATAAAAAATCTAGATATACAGTTAGAAGTAAATCAAGCTAGACCACATATCTACCAGCACACATCACGCTCGCAAACTTGGGTACACTACAATCAGAGCCTAGCACACCCTCTAGGTGCTAACTTCAGAGAGGGAATAGCCATCCTACGCTATCAGCCACTACCTCGGCTGAATCTTACCGCTATATACTCCAGCAACAGGCAAGGAATAGATTCCAATAGGCTAACTGCTAATTTTGGTGGAGATATCACGCGTAGTATCACTGATCAGTTATACACCTCTGAAGCAGCACTTTTCCAAGGCATAGAGAATACCGTTAGTACTATATCGCTAGACGCTAGCTATATGCTCTGGCATAATCTTTTTTTAGATGGCGGTGTATTTATACGAAATCAGAGTAACAGCCTTTTAGCCGCAGACCGAAGAAACGTAATATTCAAATTTGGGATGCGACTAAATCTAGCACCTGTAGATTATAGGCAGTAGGCTATTTATACGTTCTTATACTCTACCTACTTTTTTTATAAACACAGAATACACTGATATTACTCAATAAATCACTTTATACGCTGAGGCAACCTTTTTGTCGTATTAAAACAAAGAGACTCAACTAATGTTATAACGTATTATTAATGAGCAAACTACCTGCCGCCTATCAATTTACAGACCTATCAGACTACGGTCGTGCCCCTGCTCGCTGGATAGCTAATTCTCTGAAGAATACACGAGCTACTCCCATCCACGTCACCCTAGCATTTGGGGTAGTGGGATTAATCGCTTGTTATTTCATCCTATCACATCATTTTCTATTGGCAGGGATATTTTTAATACTTAAGTCCATACTCGACGCTGCAGACGGCGA
>CAWVTM010000199.1:0-2409 GCA_963933305.1 uncultured bacterium | reverse complement strand
ACGCCCCGCTTACAATAGCTCCTTTATAGTCGCTATCTTCTTCTCCGTCTCTTCCCACTCGCTGGCAGGATTAGAGTCTTTAGTGATGCCTGCTCCTGCAAAGAGTTCTACCTTATCCTGATAAAAACGCATACACCTCAAGTTTACAAAAAATGTAGCACTCTCCTTACGAAGAACTCCTGTGATACCTGAGTAAAAACTTCTATTCATCGTCTCAAACTCTTGGATAAACCCAAAACTCTTATCTCTAGGCAGTCCACATACCGCACTGGTAGGCTGTAGATGCTTAAGTAGCTCTAGTGCTTTGAGCTTATCTGCCTGTGCAGTATAGGTAGTCTTGAGATGCTTGATCTCTCCAAAAGTAGCTTCTTCTGTATCTTCTTTGGTAAATGCAGATAATCCTACTTTAGTGAGCTTCTCCTCTATAAACTCAGATACCATAGCCTGCTCCACACGCTCTTTATCTGTAAACTCGTCTGCCAGTGACTTTGTACCCGCTAGAGCCACAGTATATATCATCCCGTCCTCAAAATGAAGAAGCAATTCTGGTGAAGCTCCCACCCATTCCTCTGGTCCTATATTGACATAATAGCCAAATGAATTGGGATATTTTTTCACTGCATTTTGAAAAGATACTTTAGCATCATAGTTCCCTGTCAGTATCTCATTACGTGCGAGGACTACCTTATCCATATCGCCTTCTTGCATCTCTGCACACGCCATATATACGCTCGTCTCATACTCGTTTTGTGTGAGCTGCTCATTGGGGCTCAGATCAAACTCTTTGATCGAAGTCTCAACAGTCTTTTTGCCATAAAAAAACGCTTGTTTACTTCTATCAAAAGGATAAAAAAGTAAGCCTTCTCGCTGCATCCAATACGCATCTATCTCCTCAAAAGATTCCATAGCATCCGCTGCATATGTTTCTATCTTTTTCTCCGCAGGCAAGTATACCAACGCTCCTATTTTCTCTACCTCCATTATTTTCTGTCTACTACTGCTAGGGTCATACGGCATACATTTATCAGTACCCCTTCTTCATCTTTAGTCTCTACCTCCCACACCTGTGTGCTGCGTCCCAGATGTATGTACCTCGCGGTGGCATACACATATCCATCTCTCACACTTTTGAGGTGATTGGTATTTAGTGATAGACCCAGGCATGCTTTGCCTGCTGCATTCACCACTATATTACCAGCTAAGGAAGCTACATTTTCTGCTAGAGCAGCTACTGCTCCTCCGTGGAGCATACCGAGCGGCTGATGCACCTTGCTGTTCACTGGCATGCGCATGGTGATGGTACTTTCTGTTACTTCGGTGACTTCCATTTGTAAATGTTCTGCCAAAGTATCTTTCCCAAGCTCGTTTAAATCAGATATGTTTATATTTTTGTGCGGTATCAAAATAGATGCTAATTAATTGCTAAAAGTGAGTACAAAGAAAACCATTTATATCGTTAGGCACGGTGAAACCGAGTACAATAAGCAAGGAATAATCCAAGGCAGCGGCATAGATAGTGACCTCAATGAAACTGGCCGTAAGCAGGCAGACCAGTTTCATCAAGCTTATCACCATATCCAGTTTGATGCCATATACACCAGCGAGCTGAAGCGTACACAGCAGAGTGTAGCTGCTTTCGTAGCAGGTGGTATGTCTATTCGTATACTTTCTGAACTCAATGAGATAAACTGGGGGGTATTCGAAGGGCTAAAAGGAACTCCAGATAGCCATAAGGTCTATCTAGCAATGACAGAAGACTGGAAAGCAGGGCTTCTAGACAGAAGTGTAGAGGGAGGCGAGACGCCTAATGAGCTGCAACGCAGACAAACCGTAGGCTTAGAAAAAATAATGACTCAGTCTGAAGAGAATAATATTCTAATAGCTATGCACGGTAGAGCAATGCGTAGTTTTTTATGTTTGATGACTGATACACCACTTCACCGAATGGATGAGTTTAAGCACAATAACCTATGCTTATATAAGCTAGAATATACTGGGCAAAAATTTAAAGTAGTGGAGCATAACTGCTCTAAACATCTTTGGATTTAGTCTCCCGATCGGCTTTATGCTCTGCATAAGTCTTGTTGCTGTATTTTAACTCTGAAGTAGGATATTTTTCTGGATGATGATAGCGATACACATCCCATCGGTACGCTATAACAACAAATATAAGGTAGGCTGATAGTAAGAATAATAGTCTATTGAAATCCCAAAAAACCCACTCTGCTGTATCCTGATAATCAAAAACTACAAACAGAAGATAGAGTATAGACGTATGATACAGTAGCGTCCACCTGTACTTGGCATCGGTGAGTTTGGGCTTTTTCACATCTCAAAAATAAACAAAAAAAGGCAATTCGTTGTCTAGATTTATGTCACAAAAAAGGTTAAGTCATCGACTTATATCGT
>CAWVTM010000198.1:0-2415 GCA_963933305.1 uncultured bacterium | reverse complement strand
TGTATTTCATATACTTCCTAAATTTAGCATAGCTATAGTCGCCTTTAGCATAGTCAATAAAATGTCGGGGTTTCCCATCAGAGAGAAAGTTGAAGTGAATCTCTTTGTATTTTTTTTGTTTAAATAAATACTCACCTCTGAGTCTCATTACCGCGTCTGCACATTGCTGCAAGTCTACAGGATCTATGTCTTGGTCTATTACTGAGCAATATACTTCTCTGTTGATCTTAGGGTATCCAGTGTAGTATTTTACTGTGGTACCCATAGGTTTTAGTGGTAAAGTTTGAAGATACGCTGCAAAAGAGTTTGAGTTAGATTCTACTGTTTTATATCCATCAGGTGCTAAGAATCGTTTTTCAATAGTAGTCGCTGCACTATCAATGAAACTTTGTTTGACTTCAATATTACTTACGGGGTTTTTAGTAGGAGTGGAGCAAGCTATCATGCTAAGCAGAGATACGAGAATATGTGATTGCATATTTTGTTAAACGAAGATTTGAGCAAATTTAGTATCAGTGCATTGGGTTAGAATACTCGTTAAAAGTTAATATTGGAGTAGTGAATGGTAATCGAATTTTGGGCCAAAATGACAAATCAATATACGAATTGACAAGTTTTGAAATCTATATACCATTACATTTGTCTCATATTTACCAATGAAATTATTACTTACATTTTCGCTTCTTTTTGCTTCTAGTTTAGTGTTTTCTCAAAAAACATTTCCAGTAGGAGGAAAGCTAAAAAATGCAGAAACCAAAGAACTACTAGTAGGTGCTACTATTTTCGTGCTGACTTTAGATAGTTCTATTGCCGCAGGAGCCATCTCTGATGAAAAGGGAGAATTTACGGTAGACTTAAATCGGGGAGAGTACACTATTAAGATTAATTACCTCGGACTGCAACCGTACTCCGAGTCGCTTCGAGTATGGAGGGATGACTACCTAGGCACTATATTATTGAGCGAGAAGGCTATAGAACTAGGAGGTGTAGAAGTGAAGCAGCAGACTGTACGAGCTACTACTCAAGGAGATACTACCACTTTCAATGCTAAGGCGTATAAGACGAATCAAAATGCAAATGCGAAAGATCTGCTTGAAAAAATGCCTGGTGTGCAAGATGACAACGGAGAGATCAAAGCTCAAGGGGAAAAAGTACAGCAAGTATTAGTGGACGGTAAGCAGTTTTTTGGTCAAGATGCTAAAACCGCACTTACCACATTGCCTGCAGAAGTAGTAGATAAGATTCAAATCTTTGATGATAAAAGTGAGCAGAGCAAAGCCAGTGGTATAGATGACGGTACGCGAATAAAAACCATAAACATAGTAACTAAAATAAACATGCGAAATGGCGAGTTTGGGAAAGTCTATGGTGGAGCAGGCACTGATGACCGGTACAGTGCAGGGGGTAATCTCAATATGTTTAGAGGTGAACGCAGACTATCCATACTCGGTCAAGTAAATAATATAAATCAACAAAACTTTGCTGCGGAGGACTTATTAGGAGTAGTAGGAGATAACAGCAGTGGCGGCAGAGGAAAAAGAGGCAGAGGACCGAGCAGTGGAGGTCGACCTTCGTTTCTCAGTGGATTTAGTGCTGGAGGTAGTTCCAGTGACTTTCAGGTAGGCAGCTCTGGTGGTATTACCGAGACTGTGGCTGGAGGACTTAACTATCAGGATGTGTGGGGCAAGAAGGTAGATGTAAGCAGTAGTTACTTCTATAATCAAGGGATAAATGAAACGGCTAACAACACTTTTCAGCAGTATTATCTCACAGGTAGTGGACAGCAGTATGATGAAACGGATACAAGTACAAGCACAAATGTGAACCATAAGTTCAATGCCAAATTAGTGTATAAGCTAAGTCCGAAAATGTCCTTCTTTTATATCCCAAGTCTTACCATACAGCAAAACGATGGTCAGAGTACATTATTAGGTAATACGAGCCAAGAAGCGACGGTAGTGAATGCATTAAGTCAGACGTTTAGCAGTGATCTTTTTGCTCTAAAGATGAGTAATGATTTAATGTTCAGGTACAATGGTGAGAAACGTGGACGCAGCCTATTTATCCAAGTGAAGAGTGATATAGACCGCACAGACGGAGATAATCAGTTGAATAGTATAACGACTGACAGCAGGAGTGTAGTAGATAACATAGACCAAGTAGGTAACTTAAATGAAAATACAGACGGTTTGAGTACCAGTGTTATGTTTAGCGAGCCGATAGGGGACAAAGGGCTTGGGAGTTTTATCTCCTATGATTTTAGTAACAGTATCAATGTGACCAATCAGCAAATCTTGAGCGGAGTGACAGCTCCTAGCTTAGGTCTTTTTGATTCATCATTATCTTCTGTATATAATAACGATTGGAATACGCATCAAGCAGGTATTGGTTTTAGGAAATTTGGTAGAAAAGGAG
>CAWVTM010000197.1:0-2425 GCA_963933305.1 uncultured bacterium | reverse complement strand
AAAAGGGTAGAGTGGTGATCTTCGGTGCTGGAACGGGTAATCCGTATTTCACTACAGATACAGCAGCGAGTCTAAGAGCGGTAGAGATGGAAGCTGATGTAATACTAAAGGGAACCCGCGTAGATGGTATCTATACGGCTGATCCAGAGAAAGACGATACGGCGACTAAATATGACAAAATCAGTTTTACAGAAGCTATAAAACGTAACCTGAAAGTGATGGACATGACAGCATTCACGCTTTGTCAAGAAAATCAACTTCCGATTATCGTATTTGATATGAATAAGCCAGGAAACCTACTCAGTGTAGTGCAAGGCAATCAAATTGGTACGTTGGTAAGTTAGTCCTGATGGGGACTTGTTCACTTATACCCTCTAAAACACCAGCTCAATACCATTCTTAAAAACCATTAAGTACTTTTTTACGTACTTTTGTTGTAATATGAAAGTAGTAAACTACACAGACTTGCGTCTGAATCTAAAAGAGTGGCTTGATTCTGTGGTGAATGACGTGGAAGAAATCATCATAAAGAGAAAGAATAATAAAGACGTAGTCCTCATCTCGTTAGAGGAATACAATTCGCTAAAAGAAACCCACTATCTTCTTGAAGGTAGGAATGGAGAAGTATTACGGAAGTCTATTACAGAACTAAAAAAGGGGAAAACTACTCCACACGAATTGATTGAAGAATGAATGTCAATTGGACCTCCGCAGCTTGGAATGATTATCTCTATTGGCAAACAGCTGACAAGAAAAAACTAAAAAGAATTAACCTTCTGATACGCGATACACTCAGAAACCCATTCGAAGGAGTAGGAAAACCAGAACCATTAAAACACGATTTAAAAGAATTTTGGTCTCGCAGAATAGACCGAGAACATAGACTGGTATACTCTCATGAAGACCAACAACTGAATATTATATCTTGTCGCTTTCATTACTAGTATGAACTAATCAACCAGTTAACCAAATCAAAACCCTCTAAAACTTATTCTTCCACATCATGCTCTCTACAGGCTTGATGGTACGCTTATTATACTTAGCGTTTTTCTTCTTATTGTACATTACCTCTACGTCTCCCTCTACTACGAAGTAAATCAATTGACCTATCGGCATTCCTTTGTAGACTCTCACCGGCTGAGTTACAGATATTTCCAATGTCCACGTATTACAAAAACCTACATCTCCCTTACCTGCTGTAGCGTGTATGTCTATACCCAAACGACCTGTGCTACTTTTCCCTTCTAAGAATGGAATGTGTGCGTGCGTCTCAGTATACTCCTCGGTAACACCCAAATATAACACCCCTGGCTGTAGTTCAAAACCGTCTATAGGAATTTCAAAATGCTCCACTTTATTGTGCTTTTGAGCATCTAGTACTCGGTCTGTATAGCAAGCAAGGTGCTTACCTAAGTGCACATCATAACTATTAGTACCTAAGTCTTCTCTATTAAAAGGTTCTACCAGTATGGTTCCTTTTTCTATTTCTTCTAAGATTCGTGTGTCGCTAAGTATCATCGGTTTTTGGTTATGGCAATTTTAAGGCATTATTTCTACTTTCCAAAGATAGATACTGCGGTCATCTGAGCACGAAATAAATGTATCATCATCAAGCCATTGCACCTTATTGATACAATTGGTGTGTCCTTCATATTTCTCAAAGTCTATTACTTTGAGCAGTTCCAGCTCTTTACTCCAGAGCTTAATAGTCTTATCCATACTACTGCTCAGTAGTATACTCCCGTTATAGCTCAAACTTTTGGCCTGATACTCATGTGCTGGCACAGCATGTACTTCTTTACCAATGGTGAGATCCCAAGCTCGTATCATCCCGTCTCTACCAGTACTTACCAGTGTGCTTGCATCTATTAATGCCAAAGCAAATACCGAATTGGTATGCCCTGTTAACTTTTGTTTTACCTCATACGTTGATTTATCCAACTCATAAATGACATTATCTGAAGCTCCTACAAAGAGCGAGTCTTCTGATTCTATGGCACACCTCAGGCTGTCAGGGGCCAGTAACATAGTATTTTTACCGAAGTGTCCACCTACGCTATCTGCTATAGTCTTAGGTCTGAGTAGTACGCCATCTTCCCCTCCGCTGTATTTATTTCCTATAAAAAAAACTCCACCTTGGTGCAGCTGTGTGGTATCTATCAATGCATTAGTAGCCAGATCTACCGTATAGATCACTCCGCTCCTACTGCCCACTTTTAGCGTATTCCCCACCTTAGCTATGCTGTAAAAAGCCTCTCCGCTCTGCAGTATCATCGTACCTTCATCAGGTTTATCTATGTCCCACTGCACCACAAAACCTCCCGCACAGGCGGAGTACATAGTGCGTGTATCTCTGTCCAACACAAAACTATATATAGAGTCCTTGTGCCCTGCGAATTGTGCTACTTTTGTGATCTGAATTTCC
>CAWVTM010000196.1:0-2426 GCA_963933305.1 uncultured bacterium | reverse complement strand
CCAAATAAGAAGCTGCTGCAAGATGCCTTTTTTATACGGAAAAATAAGCCCAGTATACGTATGCATCCGCACCGGTACTCCCGTAATACGAGCCGCTAGCATAGCGATGAGCCCAGCCTTTGGAGTAATGGAGTGCACCAATACAGGACGTTCTGTGCGAAAAAAACGCACCATTTGTAGTAGCGAATTAAGATCTCTAAGTACACTTATTTTTCGCAACATAGGAATATGCATTGTGCCTACCCTCTCCCTAATGCGTATTTCTTCTAAATAGTTTTCATCTCCTGCTACCGCTATAACTTCGTAATTTCCCCTTAAAAAAGTGAGCTGTCCTTTCAAAAGAAGATGAATTGATATAGAGGCTGTCGCTATACGAACTATCTTACTTTTCTGCATATACTTCTTGATATAGTTGAATGTGCTTGACTATCATAGTAGAAATATCATACTGTGCAGCTCGTGCTTGGCAGCGATTTGCTACACTAGCACCATAGTCTGTATCCGTGAGTAGTAAATTAATCTTAGTGGCTAATTCTTTGTGATTGCCTACTTCAAATAAGAGACCGGCACCTGTTACTATTTCTGTAAGCCCAGGCACATCACTAGCTACAAAAGGCTTACCACTGGCCATCCCCTCTATGCTAGAGAGTGACATGCCTTCGTACTTCGAGGATAATACGATAAGGTCTACCGCCTGGAGTATGGCATGCACGTCGGTGCGAACACCTAGAAAAAAAACCCTATTTTTAAGACCTAAATCAATAGTCTGTTTTTCTATTTGGGCCTTCATATGCCCCGTACCCACAAGAATTACAACTATATTTTCATCCATAAGCTCGAGTGACTTAATAACTGTCATTTGATCTTTAGGTGGATGAAAAGAGGATACCTGAAGTACTATTTTCTTATCCGAAAGGTCTGATTGACACAGCTCGCTAAGTGCTTTTATGGATAAAGGAACTTCATTTATAATTTGATTTATATTGACCCCATTCTCTATGAGAATGGTCCCCCCTTTTTTGTTAAATCTATTAGCTATCAAGTCACAAATGGGTTGTGTAATACCGACTATCTTAGTATACTGCTTGTAGATAAAAGTATCTATAGGCTTGGTAAAAGAAGACCTAAATCTTCTATTAGAAATACTATGCTCTGTATAGACTAGTTGTGTCTTTGAGCGTGTTAATACTTTTGCGATAGCAACCCAATAAAAACTAGGGAATAAATGTACGTGCACAACATCATAGTTTTTTATGTATCGGCAAAGGCCCAGAATATTGACAGGGTTATAGACTGACCTATTTCCTAGCGAACTAATTTTCCCAGCAAACGTAGTTGTTAATTTATCTAGAAACGGAGTACTCGTTCCATTTAGTAGAAGTAACTCTACGTCTATGCCCTTCGCTTCATAGAGAGGCAGCATATCCACTAATAGTTTTTCTGCACCACCAGTGTGTAAACTATTTATTACGTGTAAGATCTTCATTTAAGTGTTGGTCTATCTTTTAAATACAATAAAAATCCCAGCGGTATAAAAACTATATTTCTTCCTTTTATCATATCGAGTTTTTTACCAAATGGCAATTTGGAATTAAACGAGAATCTCCAGAAATTTAATATAGCTTTCCATTTTTCTAATAGAGGTATATCGTAACCTGCTAACTCGCTGTAAGTAAGCATAGAGGCTACGGGTGATGTCATACGTATTTGTACGATTTTATCGGTAAGGCCACCATCCAAATATTCTCTAACTTGGAATATCACAGGCACAAAATAAAAATTATACTTAGCCCCTATTCTATTCCAAACTAGAGCCTCCGGCACAAATTTCTCATTGGCTATATCAGGAAATGGAAATTCAATCATTGCGGATCTTTTAAACACCTCAAAATGATCTCCCGTAATTCCCATTTTATATCGGTAAGTAAAAACATCAGTAAAAATGGCTTCAGATGTTTTTTTGCCATAAATTATCCCAGATTTACTTCGAATTCGACCAACAATGGCACCGAGACCAGCCATTGACTTTGTATTTTCAATAATCTCTATTAGTGAACTACAAAAATTAGGTTCCAGCTCATCGTCTGAGTCTAGGATACAAACAAAAGGCAATTCAGACAACTGCACTCCTTTATTAATAGCTCTATGCTTTCCTCCATTAGATTGAAAAACATAGGTGATTTTAAACGGTGATTTGCCCTTCAAATCAGTTATAACCTCTGCTGTATCATCTGTGGAACCATCATCCACCACTATCCATTCAAAATCGTGTACGTCTTGATTAAATAAAGATTCCCAAGCAACCTTTAAAAGCTTAGCTCTATTATATGTTGGAGTTATTATTGTTAAAAATCGACTCATTCTGAATTTTATCGGTCTCGGTATTCCATAAATTCCCATCTACCGTTTCTATCAAAATCTTGAAA
>CAWVTM010000195.1:0-2474 GCA_963933305.1 uncultured bacterium | reverse complement strand
ATAAACTTAACCAAACGAGCATGGAATTAGGGATAGACAGTTTTGCGGCATTTCCCATAAACGATAAAGTAACTGGGAACATAGTCCTACAGCAGTTGCTGGAGCGGATAACGCTAGCCGACCAAGTGGGATTAAACTCATTTGGTATAGGCGAGCATCATAGAGCAGATTTTTTGGACTCTGCTCCTACTATGATACTAGCTGCTGCCGCTGCCAAAACCAAGAACATACGTCTGACTAGTGCCGTGACCGTACTCAGTGCTGCAGACCCGGTACGCGTATTTCAAAACTTTGCAACGCTCGATTTATTATCCAACGGACGAGCAGAGATAGTAGCAGGGAGAGGATCATTTACAGATGCATTCCCTTTATTCGGGTTAGACATGCGAGACTACGATGCCGTCTTCACCGAAAAACTAAACCTACTTCTTCAGATACGGGACAACGAAAAAATAACTTGGAGCGGCAGATATAGACCGTCGCTCACAGAGCAAGAAATATTTCCAAAACCACTACAACCCAAACTACCTATTTGGCTAGGTGTGGGTGGCACACCTGCCTCTTTTACTAGAGCCGGCACTTTGGGTCTTCCTCTTATGGTAGCAGTGATAGGTGGCGAGACTCACCGTTTTGCTCCTCTGGTTAAAATGTACCGCCAAGCAGGTGAAAAAGCGGGATACAAACCACACGAACTAAAAGTGGGTCTTCACTCGCTTGGATACGTAGCCGAAAGCACTCAAGAGGCCTTAGATACATACTATCCTGGCTATAAAACTGTATTTGATAAGGTAGGACTAGAGCGGGGTTGGCCACCTGTAACCAGAGAAGGATTCAATGCTCAAAGTGGATTCACGGGAGCTTTACTAGTAGGCGAGCCTACAGAGATAGCAGAGCGAATACTGCGACACAGCGAAGCACTCGGAGGCATTTCTCGTGTCACGTTTAATATGGACATCGGTCTGCCGCATAGTAAAATGATGCAAGCCATAGAGTTACTTGGAACCAAAGTGGCACCCTTACTGAGAAATTTGTAAATTGCAAATAATTAATCCTGATTGGGGCAGTGAATTTAGAAGTTTCGGCTTCTTTCAATTTTAGTGTCAATCCCAGAGCATATGGAGCTACACAGGTATATCCTTCCTGATTACGCTCCAGTAACAAATTCTAGGTTTTTATTCTTTTACGCTGTCTAGCAGACCACAATTACACCCTTTTATTTCAATTCAACAATCTGGTATTCCCTTGTATTAATAACAAGTTTCTGCAGTTAGTGTTCTAGCATAAAGCACTAACTTTGAACGCATGAAATTAGGAGCATTTTCCGTTAGCCTTAGTGTCAAAGACATAAAAGCATCAAAGATATTTTACGAGAAACTAGGGTTTAAGCAATTTTCTGGAGACTACGAAAAGGGGCACGTTATTATGAAAAACCAGAATACACTCATCGGCTTATTCCAAGGCGTTTTTGAAGGAAATCTACTTACTTTCAATCCAGGATGGGATCAGAAAGCTCAAGATCTAGATAAATTTGACGATGTACGAGATATCCAAAAAGAGCTAAAAGCCAACAAGGTATCTATACCTATACAAGCTAACGAATCTACTAAAGGACCTGCTAGTATTATAATCACAGATCCAGATGGCAATACAATCATGATAGACCAGCATAGGTAGAGGTATCTTCACAGTAACAAACAGCTTACAAAACCTCGCTCTCTAGACCTTAGCCCAAGAGCTATCTATCTCACAGCCACTGTTTCTGAGCAAGCCTAATATAGGACAGCGACTATCTACAACAGCTCCCATTTTAGCAGCTTCTTCTGTAGTGATATTACCTCCTATAGTATGTTTTATTTTTACATTCTTATAACTATCATTAGAATGTGCTGCCATACCCATAAAACCAGCTAGATCTAAATCTATTTCTAGAGAAATATCCATAGAGTCTATGCTCAATTCCATTTCTTCTGCTACTACTTGTGCCTGTTCGTTTTGGCAACTAGCAAGTGATGCTGCAAAATATTGCATTGGATTTGGTCCTGTATTAGTACCTCCGTCCTCTTGCGTCTCGTCTGCTTGAATAGTCCATTCAGTTCCAGTGATATTTACTGTGGTAGCCCATCCGCTTGCCTTGGCAGTGGCCTTGAATACTTCTAGTGTGTTTTCTTGATTTGACATAATTTGTTATAATCTGATTAACGTGATACTCTTGATTACTGACAAGCCAATAAGTATCCCAACTCCCTTTCCGCTCATAATCTCGATTTAAACGAGTACCAAAATCTCACTGCCTGAGTATTTCAACTCATTTCGTCTTACCTTCGACCACTCTATAATGAACAAGATAATAAGCACTTCCCTACTCCTATTAGCTACACTCACCACACTAGCACAGTCGGCTCCTATAGCTATAGACGGCCTATTTGATGATTGGACGAATAACCTAAAAACAGTTACAGATCCTAGCGAATCTA
>CAWVTM010000194.1:0-2480 GCA_963933305.1 uncultured bacterium | reverse complement strand
AGGCTGAAATGCTAAACTATATAATGCTTAACCCAACATACCACCACTGGGTACTTAAACTGCTTAACACTATTAAACCGCTTCGAAATAGGGTAGTAAACGACATGCAAGGAGATCCATTTGTAAGGAATACTCGTATCATACGTTAATTGTCATACCAATTAATATGAGCGTACATACACTATGTATATCGATACTGATTTTTATCATTTCCTTAGGCACTGGCAACATTGCCTTAGCTCAGAGAGCCGACAGTACGAAGAAGATTAAATTATTACCGTTACCTAGTGTGTTTTTTACTCCAGAAACAAGTTGGGCTTTTGGTGTTGCCGCTTTAGGTTTTTATACCCCAAAAGATACATTCACTCGCAAGTCTAACGCACAAGTATTTTTTGACGTTACACTAATGGGGCAAGCGTCATTTCAAAGTGATTTCAATATTTTCACTAAACGTAACAGCTTTTATTTCAAAGGTTCACATGATCTGAGCAAGTTTCCAGAATTCTACTTCGGCATCGGGAATAAGAACATTGAGGATGATTACTGCCTAATAGACATATCTTATTTCGACGTAAAGCTAGCTCTATACCGTCAGCTAAAACCCGACTTTTATTTAGGAACATTGCTACATCACCAAAACCTTTCGAGTATCAACAAAAGTATAGAGCAACATAATTTTAGCATAGGAGAAATGGGATATAGCTCTACGGGTACAGGATTAGGGCTACTCATAGACAAACGAAATCATTTGCTCAACCCGTCAAAAGGTTACTACCTAGAAACTAAGTTTTCTAAATACTTTGATGGCAGTCATATGACCAGAGGCTTTAGCAGTCACACGCTTGATGCCAGATATTATAGATCCTTTGACAAATTGGTACTAAACACTAATTTATATACCGTACACAATTCTGGGACAGTTCCCTTTAGAATGATGCCTTTCTTGGGAGGCCCACGTTTTATGCGTGGATACTATGCAGGAAGGTTTAGAGATAACAACTTAAGTTTTGCCCAAGCAGAAGTTCGCAGAAAGCTTTTTTGGCGAATAGGAGTGGCAGCTTTCACAGGAGCTGGTCAAGTTTATAATGAGCTTAACCAATTCAATGTCAACAGATTCCACTTTAACTATGGTGGGGGACTTCGTTTTCAACTGAATAAAAACTCACCTGCAAACATTCGTTTTGATTACGGTCGCACAAGAGATAGCCATGGCTTCTATATTGTCTTTGGCGAATGTTTTTAATAATATCGTATAACAGAATAATGAAAAGTACAATAACAGCAGTTCTCATACTGGTTAGTATGATCAGCTTTGGCCAATCTTTCAAGCAAAATCAAGATATTGGACTTGCTCTATCCTATGCCCCTAAAGAGGTAAACCTTTCCCTCTCGTGGAAACAGATGCATGGCATCACAGCTAACAAAAAATTCAAACTGGGATATGGCGTACGATTTAATGGATATCTGAATAATGATAAATACTACGTGACCGCTCCTGCTTACCTCACTAGTGGAGAAAAAGGTCCGCAAGTGCTCTTCGTAGAAAACATAGAGGAGAATATTGACACCTTTAGTGTACATAATGCACAACATAATTCTATAAATGCTGTCATCTACCTAGAGTATGACTTCTCGGATAAATGGGGCGTTGGGTTCAATATAGATGTGGCTGGCATAGGTTTTGGAAGTAGTAGAGAAGGAAAGATGATAAGTAGCAATAGACCACATACCATTTCAGAGACGGTAGTAGCTAAACCTACCCCTTACAATGTGCTACTAATCAGCGATAATGATATAGGAATGCTCAATAGTGAACTATACGCTACTTATAATTTCAATAAAAAATTATCGATAAATGCAGGCCTTACATTCCTGTTTACCGAATATACTACCGAGCAACAAATTACTTACAATGACAATAATGATAGGTTCCGATACAAGTCATTAATGGGAATGCTCTCCATCAATTTTAAACCATTTAATAATTAACAATATGAAAAAAATTAACATTCTAATAGCATTTGCTTTCGTATCTCTAGCAGTTTTTGCGGCAACTAGCTGGACACCTACTACAGGTTCTGTGGTATTTCACATTAAAAATGCGGGTATTACCGTAGACGGCTCCTTTAAAGGACTTGCAGCTTCTATCAAGTTTGACGAAAACGACTTAGCAAACTCAAGTATCTATGCTTCTGTGAAAACAGCTACCATCAATACCGGAATAGACAAAAGAGATGAACACCTCAGAAAAGACGAATACTTTGACGTAGCAAATCATCCTAAGATAGAAATGAGATCTACATCTATCACCAAAAGCGACAATGGCTATACCGGTCAATTTGATGTAAGTATAAAAGGGAAAACTAAAACTATTTCGATGCCCTTTACATTTGTTAATAACGGAACCACCGGAAAATTTTCTGGCAGTCTTAAACTAGATAGACTAGATTTTGGTGTAGGAGAAAGTGGATTTATACTAA
>CAWVTM010000193.1:0-2512 GCA_963933305.1 uncultured bacterium | reverse complement strand
ATCCTTACAGGCCTGTCAGCTTGTAAGGATGATTGTTTAACATGTCCAGATAATGAAGCAGTAGTTAATGGAAAATGTGAGTGCATTGGCATTAGTTTCAGTGGTAAATGCAAGAGCGAGCAAGAAGCCTTAAAACCGAGGTACATAGGTGGCAGCAACGAACTATTAACGCCTTACTATTCTGCTGCACAGAGTTGCAGCAATCTCTTTGACTTCAATAAGCAACAGCTATTTATCTACCTAAGTGATATAAGAGAATACGATGGCAAGGTAAGTGCATACATGGCTTTGCAGACCGAAGCACGTCCGACCAATACATATTTTGACAAGGTGTATTTTTCTGGTTTAGAGTCCGAAAGGGGTTCAGTTAATTTTGATTCACTATCTTTTGACTGGCCATCTGCCTATAATTATAATGGGTTTGTTTATGTAGGAGAGGAACCAATTGGATGGCATACAGTTGAAGCTTACACTGCGGAAATAGAGGGACAAACGTGCTATTTACGTCCCTACATTAAAATTTTGGATAAGGACTATATACGAGTAACTTTTAGGTATGTAACCGCTGACGAAGAAGTAAAAGCTGAATGTGTGCGACTCTTTCACAAATAAGAAAGGCTAATCACCAACACTATGTATACGTAATGCCGCTTTTATACACGCTATAAGGGCGGCATTTACGCATACACAAACCGTTAGTAGAAAGGTAGATAGTTGCCATTTTATTTCTCTTCATCATTATAGATTTTGATATAATATGTAGATTTGTTTCGTCTTTGATAAACCATTACAAAATACTAGAGATCCCCAATTATTCAACCTATGCTAAGGTGAGGAAGGCGTATATAGCTAAAATGAAGCTATATCATCCTGACTTGAATAAATCACCTGAAGCAGAGGAGCTAAGTAAGCAAATAAATGTAGCCAAAGAGGCACTGGAGACAAGCACTAGAAAGTCAGAATATGACCGTAAATTAAAATATTCCCTAGAGCATAAAACGGATTATCAGCCGTTTTCGCGAGCAGCGTACTATAAGCGTGCAGCAACACAGAAAAAAGCAAAAGACAAGGCTTGGCAAGAACAACGACAAGAACAACAACAACGACACCGAGCTCATAAAAGGGTTAGGGTTCTGAAAAATTATGAGGAGGGGTTGAAGCACTTGCCCATCTGGTTACGCTATACGTTATGTTCCCTATTGACGGTTGGGGTATTTATTTTCCCGCTTTTAAGTACGAGTGATGATTGGTTTTTTGCTCTTCTTTTTTTGTGGCCGTTTTATTATATAATAGTTGTGCTAGCGGTAAACGAGTACTATAAATATCAAGATTACCAAAACTCAAAAAATGCGGAGTTGGTGGATTTAGATACGAGCTCTAGACTATTTATAAACGTCGCCTTTATTGGTGGATTGCTATTTTTTGTTCTCCTTAAGCTCTTGATTTCAGCTTAAGTGGAGTATCTCTAATTGTCTGACTTATTTATTGTTTCTGCCTTGAGCTAGCAATGGTCTACTTGTAGTTGTTATTCCCGATTATAAGCATCCACATTAGGACCTACTTGCATAAAAAAAAATAGGCCTCTTTAACTGAATAAAGAAGCCTATGGTATATAATATGATTATCGTTTCTTACTCCACCTCACTAAAGTACTCATAGAAGTAAGGTATGGTTTCTATGCCTTTGTAGAAGTTGAATAGACCGTATTTCTCATTAGGTGAGTGTATAGCATCGCTATCTAGTCCAAAACCAAAGAGTACAGTCTTAAGGCCTAATACTTCTTCAAAAAGAGCAACTATTGGAATACTACCTCCGCCTCTAGTAGGTACAGGTTTTTTACCAAAGGTCTTTTCCATTGCTTTACTCGCTGCACGAAATGCTTTACTATCTGTAGGAGTAACAGCCGCTTCGCCACCGTGGTGTGGAGTTACTTTTACTTTGACAGCCGCTGGAGCTATACTTTCGAAATGCTTTTGAAACATTTGAGTGATTTCTTCTGATGTTTGGTTAGGAACTAGTCGCATACTTATTTTAGCATACGCTTTACTAGGCAGTACCGTTTTAGCACCTTCTCCTATATATCCACCCCAGATTCCGTTCACATCTAGTGTCGGGCGTATCCCAGTTCTTTCTATGGTAGAATATCCTTTTTCCCCCATTACGTCATTCAAGTCTAGCTCTGCTTTGTACTCGTCTAGGCTAAATGGAGTCTTTGCCATTTCTGCTCTATCAGAATCACTTACTACATCTACACTATCATAGAATCCTGGAATAGTGACGTGTCTATTTTCATCGTGAAGACTACTTATCATGTCACATAATACGTTGATAGGATTTCCTACGGCTCCTCCAAAAGATCCTGAATGAAGGTCTATTTTAGGTCCAGTTACTTCTACTTCTACATAGCTCAGGCCACGCAGTCCCGTAGCTATACTTGGGATGTCATTGGCTATCATACCTGTATCAGATATCAGCACTACATCTGCTTTTAGTTTCTCTTGGTTTGCTTGTA
>CAWVTM010000192.1:0-2541 GCA_963933305.1 uncultured bacterium | reverse complement strand
TATCTCCAGTCAATTGATGGGGAATATTTTTCACAGTCTTCACATTAGCCGTGACGTCATCCCCTTGTGTGCCATCTCCGCGGGTAATAGCTTGTACCAACTCTCCATTGGTATATCTCAGTGCTATAGCAAATCCGTCAAACTTAAGCTCGGCAGTATAGTTATATGTATTACCTCCATTTAGCTTAGCCACTCGCCCGTCAAAGTCTAGCAATTCTTCTTTGTTATACGTATTCCCTAAGCTGAGCATACGTGAGCTATGCGGCACAGTATTGAAGTTCTTGGTAATGTCCCCACCTACTTGCTGTGTAGGACTATTGGGATCTGCATACTGCGGGAATGCTCGTTCAAGCTTCTCTAGTTCTTTCAGTTTCATATCAAAGTCTCTATCTGATATGACGGAGTTTGCTAGCACATAGTAATCATAATTATGCTGCTTTAGCTCGGCAGTAAGTTCTTGTATTTTAGCTTCGGTAGACACTGTGGCGAATGTACGATACTAAGGGTTTTATTAACAAAGTAAACTCCCACAAAATATAGGCAATAAAAAAATCCTTCCCACATCATATGAGAGAAGGATTAATCTAATAATTGAGATATTAGGACATTTACACAGCCTATAAATATTTAAAGAATCGTTTTCTGTTTAGTCAATCGAGAAGGTTTCTAACTATATCTAATCCAAACAAAGATAAATGTGCAGCACCTAGAGTATGATACTAACCATGTTATCTTTTAGTAAACGTTATGTTTCACTCTCTAAGCGTAGCGCAATTATTGATTTGCGGCTATTTTTTGTTTTAGGCCAGCTTTTTTTCGTACGGAAACCGTCATGGTTTCGTCATTCAGCAGCACCACTTGATTTGTTTGCGAGTCAAATTTCCTTACCGCTGTAATATTGACAATATGAGATCTATGTATGCGGTGAAATCGCTCACTTGGGAGCAAGCTCTCAAAATGATTCATAGACTTGGGAACAACCTCCTTAGTACCATCTATAAAATAGAGCACACAATAGCTCCCCGCCTCAGACCTTAAATAAATTAAATTATTGATATCTATATTTTTGTACCCACTAGCCGAGGCTATCATCAGTGAATTATACTCTTCGTCCTCCTGTTCTGCAAGCTTGCGATAGTGACCTAGCCTTACTAAGCCAGCTTCTTTAGCCACAGATACTTTTTTTATAGCACTACACAAGTCATCTGCGTCTAGTGGCTTTAGCAGATAATCTAGTGCCGAATACTTAATGGCTTTAAGAGCATAATCTTCATATCCAGTAACCATCACTAACTGAAAATCATAACCTCTTAGTTTGTCTAACAACACAAACCCATTCTTTCCTGGCATCTCGATATCCAAGAACACAACATCTGGACTATGTTCTTTTATCGCTTTCATACCATAATCTACACTGGTAACCGAAGCTATAAGCTGTACTTGTGGGCAGTATTCTTCAAGTAATATTCTCATTACTTCTAGGCTGTCTATCTCATCGTCTATGTGTATTGCCTTCATCTAGTTATATGGGAGTATAAGCGTTGCAAGCGTTCCTTTTTGGTTTTTTTGATCTGCTAACTCAATATTAAGACTGGCAGTTGCTCCACTTTTCTCTATAAGTTTCACCCTATCTCTTATTATCGTAGTGCCTAGGCTACTTTTCTTCACTGTACCCGTATTACTCATACCTATACCGTCATCTTCTACCTCTATCTGCATATGCTCTGCATCTTTAACTGATATACGCACCCATATAGTACCTCCATCCTCTACAAACGCATGTTTTATCGCATTTTCACAAAGTGGCTGGATAAGTAATGGTGGTATAGTAGCACCCTCCTGTAGTTCATCAGCCATTTCTATATGATAGGTAAACCTATATGGAAATCGCTGTGCTTCTATACTCATATAATTCTCTAAAAACTTCACTTCATCCGTCAATGGTATATATTCTAATCTAGAATACTGCAGAGCAGACCGTACCAGTTTAGAAAAGCGTGCTAAAAGTTTATTAGCGTCTTGTTTTTCTTCATTTAGGATAAGTTTTTGAATAGAGTTAAGCACATTAAACATAAAGTGAGGATTCATCTGCCCACGAAGTGCTGAAGACTCCAACCTGGCTATCTGCAGCTCTAATTCTTGATTAGATAGCAATAAATCTCCTTTGTCCTGGAGCCGCTTTAATCGCATTGCAAAAAACAGATATCCTATTAATAATAAAATAGCTATCCCAATTGATCTCACCCACCATAAGTCTATAAAACGAGGCATAATAGTAAAGCGATACTCTTCTGGTACACTCCATCCCGTGTTTTGAGAACGAGCAGATACTTGGAACGCATAGCTTGCAGGTGACAGATTATTATATCGAGTACTAGTAAAATCTGTCAGATACCACTGACCAGAATCTTGTGTGGTCATGAGCCTATAGCGATACATATCTTTTACTTTTTTATTAGAGATAGATAGATACCGGAATTCCATACTATTTTGATCATAGTCAAAAGTTAGATTTTTATTGGTATAAATAGAATCTCCTTG
>CAWVTM010000191.1:0-2643 GCA_963933305.1 uncultured bacterium | reverse complement strand
AGAGAAAAAACTAGCCTCGATGAATGGTAGAATGGAGATTGGATTCTCTGCACTTTCTATTACTCTGGTAGATGTTGTAGTATTTTTACCTATACTTTTTTTACAAGTATTCGTAGCGGATATGCTCATGCAATTTTCCGTGGTAGTAATCACATCTACACTTACCAGTTTGTTGGTAGGTTTTACGCTTACCCCTTGGTTAGCTTCTCGTTTGGGTAAAAAAGAAGACTTACAACCTACTAATTTCTTCAATCGATTCTTGCTATGGTTCGAAAAACAACTGGACGATTTTACCAATTGGTATGGTAGAATATTGGAATGGGTGCTTTCGCACAAAATCATTTTTACTGGGATTGTGTTGTTGCTTTTTGTGATGACAGCTGGTATTATGAAACAAGGTATTATAGGCAAAGAATTAATCTCAACGGGTGATCAAGGAAAATTTAAACTGGCATTAGAATATGATAAAACTACTGCGATACAGGAGAACAACCTAATCTCTACTAAAATAGAAAGCTATCTAATTTCGCAACCAGAGGTGGCTACCGTATTTAGTAATGTGGGTGGACCAAGCACAGGAATTGGAAGTTTAGGAGTAGGCTCGGTTAACAAAACAGAATTTACCATTCAACTAAAGGATAAAAAGGAACTAGATAACCTGCCTACGGAGACATATATGATAGCATTGCGGGAGGACTTGAAAGAAAAATTCCCGAGTATCAACTATTCTATGGCAGCTTTAGGTCTTATACCTCGCACAGCACCTATCGAAATCACCTTAAGTGGTAGTGACCTAGATCTGGTTATGAAAAGCGGAACTGACCTAAAAGCAATAGTAGAAAAAATACCTGGGGCAGATAATGTGCGACTCTCAGTAGAAGCGGGAAGTCCTGAGTATAAAGTAATTCCGGACAAGGATAGAATGCAAAGACTAGGACTGAACACGGCATACGTGGGAATGAATCTACGTACAGCATTTACAGGGAACGATGATGCCACAATGACCGAAAACGGAACGGAATATCCCGTAAGGATTTGGCTCAATGAGTTTGATAGACAGAACTACGAAGACGTAAAAAACCTCACGATCATAAACCCAATGGGAATGGCTGTAAATGTTTCTCAATTTGCCACAGTGGAGCAGGCTAATTCGCCCTCTTTATTAGAACGAAAAGATCGTCAGCCAGCAGTGACACTTACAGCAGATGCACTCGGAAGACCATCGGGAACGGTAGCAGATGAAGTAGTTTCTTTTCTTAACGAAAACCCATTGCAAGAAGGGATAGAGATGACTTGGGGAAGTGATATAAAAAGACAAAACGACAGTTTTGGAGCACTAGGATCTGTTCTAATAATCTCATTTTTACTGATATACCTGATTATGGTAGCACTCTACGATAACTTTATATATCCATTTGTAGTGCTATTCTCCATTCCTTTGGCTGCTATTGGAGCATTCTTTGCCCTGAACTTATCTATGAGCAATTTGAGCTTATTTGCCTTATTAGGTTTAATAATGCTGATGGGATTAGTAGTGAAAAATGCCATCCTGATTGTAGATTTTACCAATCAACTAAAAGAAGAGGGAAAACACTTTAAAGAAGCATTGATGATAGCAGGAAAAGGAAGACTCCGACCTATTTTAATGACCACCTTGTCTATGGTAATAGGGATGCTTCCTATAGCTCTGGCTACAGGTACAGCAGCCGAATGGAAGAATGGTCTTGCTTGGGTTATTATTGGCGGACTCCTTTCATCCTTAGTTCTAACCGTATTTTTAGTGCCTATGATTTATTATCTGGTAGATACAGCAAAAGAAAGATTAGCCAGTAAAAAACAATAACATGAAAAAACCTCTAATTCTTCTCATCGCATTTGCTTTTTCTCTGTCGCTTTATTCCTTTAGCAGACCCAAAGCTACTAGTCATTCTTTGACCATTGAGGTAAAAGACTTACGCAATTCTACAGGGGTAGTTCAGTTCGCACTATACAATAAAGACGGCTCTATTCCTGACGAATATTATGAGAAAACATACCAAATATTGAAAGGAAAAATCGTGAATGGTTCATCCACTATAACCTTTAAGCATATTCCACACGGAAAATATGCTGTCAATATTTTACATGATGAAAACAAGAGTGGCAAAATTGATAAAGGTTTTATTTTCCCAATTGAGGGCATTGGATTTTCAAATTTTCAATCCATTGGTTTCACCAACAGACCTAACTTTGCTAAAGCAAGCTTTGAGCTAAAAGCAAGTAAAACTATTAATGTAAAGGTAATTTACATGTAAGAGTCTAGTATTTATATTGTTTATACCACAAGATTAAAATTTGTATTAGGCATAGCTCGTTCTTCGCTATGCCTAATACACTAATGGTAGAACCCTCACTTAACAAACCAATTCAAGATGACTTAACTACGTCTATGCTAAGTCGGCCCAAATCGTTACTATAGAATTTGCTTTACACATAATTGTATATAAGAATTTAGTGCTCGCAGATAAGGCTACATAGGTTTCGATCAAATATACTCTACACAATCTCCTTAGTCTATTTTATCGAATTTTACAAACAATACTCAAAACACACCCATTTTCATCCTACTTATCACTATACAAATAGAAATTCATTCCTATATAA
>CAWVTM010000190.1:0-2736 GCA_963933305.1 uncultured bacterium | reverse complement strand
TGCCCAATAATGTAGATGCGCAGGTGATATTGGAGTTGGCGGACTGGGTGAAGTACGCGGAGTAAATAGATTAATACTTCTTCTCTTCTTTCACTGTCCACGTCTTCGCATTTTTCACCTTAGTCTTCATAAGTGCATGCTCTAGCACTTCACTCATTTGGTCTATGAAGTAGAATTTCAAATCGGAGATATAGCTCGGTTTGATGTCATCTTTTGGGTATGAGGCATGGGCATTTACTGATCCAAATTATGCAGGTCCTCCATACTATGTGCCGCCAGGAATATCAGGTTCCCCTTCTTTCATTACTTGCAACGGATCAGCGGTATTTGCCACTTTTGATGTCGAAACAAATACAATGACTTTTAATCCATAAAACATTCAAAAGTCTTTAATGTGGAGTACTGCTATTAGTATTCCTCTTTTTGTTCTTTAAAAAATATGTAAATTCGTAGACAGTGCTAAGAAATGTTCTCATATTACTTTTGTTTTGTACATCATTGTATTCCAATGGTCAGTATGAGCAAAGTAAATGGTATTTTGGAAACGGTGCTGGTATAGATTTCAGGTATGACCCACCGAAATCTCTATATGGAGGGCAGACTAATACGGGAGAAGGTACTGCTACAGTATGTGATTCAGATGGGAACTTACTATTTTATACAGATGGTATTACTGTTTGGTCAAAAGATCATTCTATAATGGCAAATGGCTCGGGCTTACTAGGACATAGCTCAAGTAGGCAGTCAGCAGTAATAGTCAAAAAACCAGGCAGTTCAAATATCTACTATATAATCACTTCTTGGGCGTCCATTAATTACTCCGTGGTGGATATTAGCTTAAATAATGGGAAAGGAGAAGTAACTGAAAAAAACACAGAATTAGTTAGTGTAGCACGTGAATATGTCCACGTAATAAAGAGTGATACTCAGGATAAATATTGGATAGTTTTCTGTGAACGAACAATTGATACCGTCCTTTCATACTTGGTAGATGATTTAGGAATAAACCCGATCCCAATTAAAAGTACTTTAGATGCTAATTTTGAGTATAGTCTTGAATTTAATTGGAATGGGAATGAGGCGATTCGATTTAGCTATGATAGGGACTCTTTTTTTATTCGTTTTTATAGTTTTGATAAAGAATCCGGCATTCTTAAATTGAGATCCCAATCTAAACAGATAGAATATGCTTTTCGTCATTGTCTATCCCCATCAGGTAAATATCTATATACCATGGGCCGCAGTGAAAAGTATGTTTATGAAATCAGGCAACACAATGTAGATTCTTTGAAAAATGGAGATGTGAGCTATGTAGTCATAGATTCTAATTCAAAGATAGGATGCTTTGCATTGGCTTCAAATGGGAAAATATATACATCAGGCTTAGATAATTTAGGATATATATCTACTATCCATTATCCCGAGAGAGAAGGTTTAGCTTGTGAGTACAAAGAACATGATTTATCTGTTGGCCCAGGTAAAGTAAATTTTAGGTTACCTTATGGCTTTTTTTATTCTGAGCTACCTTCTTTAGAAATTGTAGATAGTAACACATGTGCACTTGGGAGTACAAAATTAAAATTAGAAGTCTCTGTCCCTTATGATAGTATAGCATGGGACTTTGGTGATGGTACCACTATAGTAAGTTTAGCAGATAGTGTAGTTCATTCATACTTGTTGACTGGCAAATTTTTAGTCAGGGCTAATGTGATTCTTCCAGTTGGTAATAGGATAGTAGAAGATTCTATTACTATTTACAAATCACCTAACCTGTATATAGGTAATGATACGCTTCTTTGTACACGGGAGAATAGTCTAAAATTGAGTATACCTTCCTATGATAGTATGCTCTGGAGTACAGGTAGTATAGATAGTTTTATTGAAATATCAAGCTCTGGTAGTTATTCGGTAAATGCGCAGGAAAATGAATGCTTTAGCAGCGATACGATAAATGTTTACATGATAGACTGTGAGGTTAGTTATCTCGGATTATGTCAGGCAGATACCACTTTTTGCCAATATAGTATTGATGCGGATTCTGCTTTGCATCGCTTCGAAAGAGGCAGTGGGGATGAAAGTAATAAGAATTTTCATGCTTATGATTTAGAAGGCACATTTTATCCTCAGTGTACATTATTTAAAAACGAACTATCGAAGGTTGTTTCCGATACGTTGACCATTTATAATAGACCTAAAGCGTATTTAGGACAGGATACTATAGTTTGTAATCCGATTTATTTAAAAAATTTAGTAAGGTCAACGGATGTGGTTCAGACAACGTGGAACCATAGTTTTATCGGTGATAGTTTGAAGGTACTAGAAAGTGGGCTTTTTACGGTATTGGTAAGGCATCACGGTTGTGTAGCTGAGGATACTATTTTCGTCAGTTTAGAGCATTGTAATTGCACATTATTTATTCCTAATGCATTTACCCCAAATGGTAATTATTTGAATGAAGTATTTAAGCCAATCTCTGACTGTGATATTGAATATTCAATGGAAATTTACAATCGCTGGGGTGAGAAAATATTTCAGACAGAAGCGTCTGAAGCTTGGAATACAAATGGCTTCCAAGATGGAATATATCTATGGCAGATGAAAGTGAAATTTGAAAACAATACGATTGAACGTCGCTATGGTACTGTTAGGGTTCTTCGCTAGCTTTTATCTTCTTTCACTGTCCACGTCTTCGCATTTTTCACCTTAGTTTTCATAAGTGCATGCTCTAGCACTTCA
>CAWVTM010000189.1:0-2782 GCA_963933305.1 uncultured bacterium | reverse complement strand
TGTAGGCATTGTATACAGAAACTGATAACCTAGAACTCCTATTGGTATGCTTCTTGTTCTGATAATCCCAATTAAACGAAACGTCTAAACGGTGATACAAAGGAAGCCGCACTGCATTCCGTGAAGATGTAAGTGAGGAGAATGGGACTAAGTGAGTTACAGTCATGTTTCTTCCGCTACTCAAATATTGCCTTGCTATAAAAGAGAATTTTTTACCAGACTTATACGTAAACCCAGCATTAAGCAAATGTGGCCTATCATAGAAAGCAGGGTAACGTTCTCCCCTATTTATCGTTTCCCCTTGTAGTGTAGTTTTAGAGAGCGTATAGTTGGCATCTAGGCTTATACGCTTGCTCACGTAGCTGGCATTAAGCTCTACTCCCACAGACTGCCTGTCTACTGGCTCTAGGTACTGTGAGTAGTCCGAATCTGAATAAAGCACAGCACCATCAGCATAGTCTACCGCTCCTTCATATCGCTTGGCATACGCACCTACGCCATAGTTTAGCTTTTTATAACTGCCATCATAGCCTATAGAAATCATATTACTAATCTGTGGGCCTAGTTTATCATTTGCCGTAATCCAAAAATCTGAAGCTATGGGCATAAACGTTTCATACAGTTGAAATACAAATTGTGATGTCCTGTCTATGGCTAGATAAGCTGAATTAGAACCCCAAGATTTAGATAGTAGTCCACGTACATCTGGCACTATATAGTTTTTATTTTCACTTATATATCCATTTACCCGCGTGCCTACTTTAGCCCGCCAATTCTGCCACGCGTAGCTAACCTCACCAAAGGCTGCTATCTCTGTACTAGTAGTCTGCGGTATGAAGGCGAATGAAGTATCTCTATCCCTCAGCACTGAGTTACTGGAGTAGATGGAAGTCTCTGCACCATAGTTCACATTCCATTTACCCCAGTTTTTACTGAGAACTCCTTTGGCATGGTGTACGTTCATCTCTTGATACGTATCAAAAGTGCTTACATTTTCGTAGACCGAAGCTTTCTCGTTTTCTAAGCGAGAGAGACTATAGACAGCCTTCATATTCCAGCCATTATCCATCGTCTTGTACCATTTTAGACTAGCAGCTGTATTGCTCCAGCTACTTTGGTTAAAGAATAAGACAATATTCTGATTATTGTCTGATTGAGCATAGCGGTCTCTACTCATATAGAAGGAAGCCGAAAGATACTCCTTATCACTCAGCTTGTAGGTAAGTTTGGCATTCACATCATAGTATCCCGCTTCTAGATCTGGGGTAAAGTATTTTATCAGGTTAGCATAGCTTGCTCTGCCTCCTATATTGTAACTTAATTTATCTTTTATAAGATAACCATCGCTGCTTATATCAGCTCCCAGCAAGCTCACATTAGCTTCTAGATTTCTCTTGTGAAAATCTCCATTTTTGGTATGAACGGCCAGTACACCCGCATTTCTACCGCCATACTCACTTGGCATTCTGTCTTTATAAAAATCTATGGACTTAACTACACCTGGATTGAAAGAAGAAAAAAGCCCAAATACGTGATTGGGATTATAGATAGGAGCATCATCCAGCAGTATAAGGGTTTCGTCTGCTCTCCCACCGCGTACATTTAGCCCAGTATTCCCTTCTTGGGCATTGCTCACACCAGGGAGAGTCTGCACATAGCTCATCACATCTCGCTGCCCCAGTAGGTACGGTATAGTCTCTAGCTGCTTGGCAGGTATGTATATTTTATCTGTATTTTGCCTTCTACGTATGTACACCGTAGGCGAACTAAACGATACCGTCTGCAGAAGAATAACTTGCTCCTTTTCTGAAGTAGTAAATGCTGTATCTCTGTAAGAAACATGGCGTACCTGTATGGTCGAATTTACTTCTGTGAGTACCGCCACTCCATTGCAATCACTAAAGATTTTTTGGCTCCCACAAGAAACGTATACATTACAGACAGGTTCCTTTGACTGTTGGTCCTGAAAAACGAGGGTAGTTTGGGCATCACATTGATATGCAATACTTAAAAAAAACAAAACATAAATTACTACTCTCTTCATCGTAACCTCAATTCTACTTTATACAAATCATCAAATGTTTTAACGGTCAAACTATCATCTGCTCTAATAATATCTCCTGTCGGATGATTAAGTCTTGTAGCTACACCAAAAAATATCGTCTCATTCAATACTAGTCTCTCTAGTTCACTTTCTGACATTGGTAGTTCCTTCTCTATACTTGCTAGATCCGCTAAGCTAATCTGGATTGGATTATTTGTATACTTCTTTCTCCTACCACTGCCCCCATTGAGGTTGTCGTAGAGACTAAAACTTACTTGTCCACTTTGAAAATCATTTAGAGGTAATCCATCTTTGTTATACAGATAAACTTCTATTAACACTTGGGTAGAGTCTCTAGTTTCCAGCGGAATGCTGGTTAGTGCCGTTGTCTCCAAAACTCTAAATACTACATCCCCTATTACTACCTCCTCCTCAAATGGAGCCTGAATATAAAGTGGATTTCCCTCGTTTATAATTAGGTCATCGGTATATTCCACTAGTGATTGAAGTAGATTCTTATTTTTGATTTTTTTACAAGTTGCTGTATATGAATTATTTTCAATGACATTAGTTCTTTTCAATCTAGTCCAATCTAAAAACCCCTCTTGATCTCGCAATAAATCATCTTTTGTATTATAGCTTAGGAATGAACCAGGACCGTATAATAGCTCATCAAGATACATAAATGGCACATTTTTATAGGCTCGATAATAGATTTCACCTGGTTCATGAGTACCT
>CAWVTM010000188.1:0-2811 GCA_963933305.1 uncultured bacterium | reverse complement strand
TTTTTAATTCGATTGCCATTGTTTTATAATGAATGGCAAATTTAGGATAGAATTTTAACTTAGTCTTCTATAAAAGCAAACATTTTTAATGGTAGAGTATTGAGGTAAATACGGTTAGTCTTAGGTACACTCAACTTCTCGTTTTCAATTGAAGAAAGAATGAAAAATACAACTTGCCTAAATGTTAGTTAATATACCAATTTATTTCTTAATTGTATCTGCAGTTTGTTTTAGGCAGGTGATTGTTTTGTAGCAGCAGACAATAGTATCTTTCGCTTCAGGCTATATCGCTTTGTCAAGAACCTCTAGTGTAATTGATCACTGTACTCATTGGCTTTTAGCAGATTTACTAACGGCGGTTAGGTAGGCTATCACAAGCTGAAATGTCAAAAGTGATAATAATTTAGACTTGAGAGTATACCTCTCAGAAAACGTATAGAATAAAATCATAGTAAACCTTGAGATACTCTTGGATGTAAGTAGCTACTTTAACTATGCCGTACCAGTATATGTAGACTGTATCTTATACAGAAAAGTGTTTGCCTGAGGCGAGTAATTTTGTAGTGTTCTTTGGTCACTTCGTATCGTCGTAGTAGGTTAGACTGTACATAAATAGTACGAGCGTGCGTTACTACATATTCTGTGGTTGTACTTTTGAAAAGTAAATGAGCGTACAGCACTGTATTAATATTCTGATAAGTCATCTGCCTGGAAGTCATGCAGTAATATCTCCTGGGAGCAGAAATGCCCCTGTGGTATATGCATTGGATCATAGTGATAAACAGTGCCATAGTATCATAGATGAACGCAGTGCAGCTTTCGTAGCCTTAGGTATAGCTAAAGCTACTCGTGAACCAGTGATAATCAGCTGCACCAGTGGTACTGCTGCTCTTAATTATTATCCTGCCATAGCAGAAGCATACTACGCTAGAGTACCGCTAATTATCCTTACGGCAGATAGACCACCAGAGCAGATAGACGCGTGGGATGGTCAGGCTATTCGCCAAAAAGGGGTGTATGCGAATCATATACGAGCAGAATTTCAGACCCCAGATTCCTATGACGATATCGCAGCATTTAGAGATATCGCAGTTCGAGTAGAAAAATGTCTAGCGACGGAAATCAATGGTCCTATTCATATCAATATCCCTATTAGAGAGCCCTTTTATGAGTTCACAGAAGAAGGACTGGTGACTGCACCTAATTCACAGATAAATTTTCAACAGAAAAACATAAGCGTTGCCAGCATAGCTGCTCACCTCAAAGAGGACTTTGCCCTAAAAAAAGTGCTCGTCTTTAATGGGATGGAGTGTGATGAAAACATAGTAATAGCTAGTGATGACGGTACGGTTATTCTTTCGGATATCACCAGTAATCAGACGAGCGATGTCCACTATTGGGATGCTATGCTGTTTTCTGCTCTGAGTAAGACCAATGGATTGGATTTTCTCAGTGTGCTGAGACCAGATGTTTTAATCACTACAGGTACTACCACTATAAGCAAAGGACTAAAGCGATTTCTCCAGCATCATAAACCCAAGAAACATATACATCTGACCAAGTACTTCGAGGTGGGGAATATGTTTAGCAGTAATCCGCAGCTACTAAATCCTGAAGACGTAAGGCCCGTAGATGAAGCAGATATAGATGGAGAGCGTGATGGAGCGTATGTGAATGCATGGCTGAATATGACTCAGGAGTTTAAAAGTAGATTCAGTGCTTTGGACTGGAGTAAGTACAATGAGTTTACAGTAACTAATTATGTGGTTAATAACTTGCCTAAGAAGGTATCACTACATATCAGTAATTCTATGCCAGTGCGGTATGTTTCCTTTTTGCTAAACAGTGATGTGAGTAATAATGTAGTGTATGCTAACAGGGGAACTAGTGGGATAGATGGGAGTACGAGTACTGCTGTAGGTAATGCACTGGTTACTAAGCAGGATGTATACCTCATTACAGGAGATGTTGCTTTTTTTTATGATATCAATGCATTATTTAATTCTCGACTGCCGCAGAATTTGAAAATAATCTTACTCAATAATCATTCAGGAGGAATTTTTGAGATGATCAGTGGTCCGGATAAGATGGGAGATTCTATGGAGTATCAAACTACTCCTCATGCTTACGACGCTGATAAGCTTGCAGAGCATTTTGGGCTGGGTTACTTCAAAGCAGATACTATAGGGAAATTTGCCCAAGCATGTGATATACTGCGAGACAGTGAAGGTTCTTACATTATAGAGGTACAGACAAGTAAGGAGAGTAATCGGGCTTTCTTTGAGCAGTTTAAAAACGTATAACAAAAAAAATCCTTCTAGCTGATCTAGAAGGATTTTTAAGATTTTTAATTCTTTAATAAGAATTAAAATGTATCTCCGTAACTTCCGTCTTTTGGTCCAAGGCTACCTGTGATAATTCTAATTAGATCGATTAAAACCCAAATACCGAAACCACCACCCAATGTTAATAGTTGTACTACACCTTGCCAGATGTACCCTAAGTAGAAACGGTGTACACCTAATCCACCTACTAAAAGGCAAAGAACTAAAGCGATAATTTGACTTTGTCCACCTGCATTAGTGTCACTAGCGTCTGTAGGCTGAATAGCAACTGTCACATTTTCAGTTTCAACTGCTTTTTTTATTGGGAAAGCTGCATTTACTTGGTTAACAAAAAGTAGTGCTACCATAGAGAAAGTTAAAATTCTTAAAGTTTGTTTTACTGTCATAATTTTGTTTTGGTTTAAATGTTACTTTGCGAATGTATATGAAAAAAACAATAGATAAGCATTTGTATAAATGTTTTTTT
>CAWVTM010000187.1:0-2811 GCA_963933305.1 uncultured bacterium | reverse complement strand
AAGTGGAACTGAAAATTGTACCGAAGGATGGACAAGTAGGAACTGACGAATTGTACCGAACCGAGATAACAAGTACTTCCTTTTCCTACTCACATCGTCCCACCGTTTTTTTCTTAATTTCCTATGGTCTATTGCAAAGAGAATTGTCATCCTGAGTGGTTCGTCATCTGACGAATTGTATCGAAGGGTGTCCTATTCCCTCACTTTATAATGATACCGCACCGTAGTCTCTTGAGCTCGTTGCTCTGGGAGTTTCCAATAGGCGTCTGGGTCATCGTCATCATCATCATCGTCGTCTTCTCCATCAAAAAATAGAGCTTTTTGTGGTCCAGTATTGCGATAGAGGAATCCGAAGACTATCCCTGAGATAGCTCCTGCAAGGTGGCCTTCCCACGAGATATTTTTACCCACTATCCGGCCATACTCCGGGAATATGCCGTAGATAATACTGCCGTATAAAAATATGAGTAAGAATGCAGCTCCGAGCATTTCTTTATTCCACGTTATAATAGCGTGTGTGACCAAGAAGAATATGTATGCATATACTAGTCCACTGGCACCTATATGATTACTGCCTTGCTCACCTATTACCAGTAAGATGCCACCAGTGAGCAGCAGGTTAAGTAGGAGTATTGGTACTCTTTCTTTATGGAAATAAATAAAAATAAAACCCATCGAAAGTAGGAGAGGTACACTATTACTAAAGAGGTGATCAAAATCTCCATGAAGAAATGGCATAGTGAAAATGCCGTAGATACCACGCCAATCCTGCGGACGCATACCAAAGTAATTAAGATTTAACTCCAAGCTTAAATTCAGAAAAAATACAATCCATATAGCGATCACTATGACCAGTGGCCATACGATGGAGTCTATTAATCGGATTAAGAAATTGAACATTTCGATTACTATATTTCAAAATACGTTCCGAAGATAATTAACTGACAGAAGGGCGGTGTCGGGGTATTTTTACCAGTATATATATATAAGTTCCCAGTGTGAATATATGAATGGAAGATATCCCTCGCTTGTTTATTATCCACGATAAACTGGTAGCGCTATTTCTTGGTTTTTGTGTAGGATTAAAATTACTGCCTAAAAAAAATATTTTCACTCGTGAAAAGGATTTGTTCTATTTTAAAAATACCTAAACTTGCATCCGATTAAAAATCAAGAAAAAAAATGGCATTACAATGTGGAATAGTGGGCTTGCCCAACGTAGGAAAATCAACTCTATTTAACTGCCTAAGCAGTGCAAAAGCAGAGAGTGCTAACTATCCATTCTGTACGATAGAGCCGAATATAGGGATAATCACCGTGCCAGATGAGCGTCTTGAGCGTATCTCAGACTTAGTGAATCCTCAAAAAATAGTGCCTACCACAGTAGAGATAGTGGATATAGCTGGGCTGGTAAAAGGTGCCAGTAAGGGTGAAGGCCTAGGAAATCAATTTCTAGGAAACATAAAAAATACCAATGCTATATTGCACGTAGTCAGGTGTTTTGATGATGAAAATATTACGCACGTAGATGTGACTATAGATCCAGTACGGGATAAGGAGATTATAGATATAGAGCTTCAATTTAAAGACCTAGAAGCTATAGAAGCTAAACTAGCGAAGGTGAAAAAGCTGGCGGATTCTGGGAATAAAGAGTCGAAAGCTATCTATGACGTAGCAAATATTATACGAGAAGCCTTGATACAAGGCAAGTCTGCACGTACTGTAGAAATGGACGAAACGAAATGGGAACTAGTGAAAGATCTAAACCTAATAACGGCTAAGCCTGTACTTTACGTGTGTAATGTAGATGACGCGAGCGTAGTAAATGGTAATCATCATACTGCAGCGTTTATAGACTCCGTAAAAGATGAAAATGCTCAGGTTATGTTTGTTTCTGCTGAGATAGAATCAGATATGATAGATATGGAAGCTGAGGATAGAGATATGTTCTTAGAGGATATGGGACTTACTGAAAGTGGGGCAGATAGAATAATCAAAGCAGCATATACATTGTTGAACTATGCTACTTATTTCACCGCAGGTGAGAAAGAAGTACGTGCCTGGACAATCACAAAAGGGTTTACGGCACCTCAAGCTGCAGGAGTCATACACACTGATTTTGAAAAAGGATTTATCCGTGCCGAGGTCATAGCATATAATGATTACATAGAACTAGGCTCAGAAGCGAAGTGTAGAGAAGCAGGAAAACTAAGAGTAGAGGGTAAAGAGTATATCGTAAAAGATGGTGACATGATGCACTTTAGATTTAACGTATAACTTTTAATTTAATTTTTATAAGAGTATTTAATACTAAAAAAAATATATTTGTTATATGCAAAAATCCCTCATTATATCCTTAACACTATCTGTTCTCTCTTTCACAGCTTGTGTAGACTCAAATCTTAGTGTCAATTTTAATCTAAATCAAGCTGATATAGAGTTCACTCTTTCTGCTGATGATGTTGCAAGCTCAAACGGAGAAGCTGTAGAAATATCTACTCCTGCTCAGTCTACATTAACAGGCGATATGGAGCAATATGCAGACAAGCTAGATAAAGTAGAGTCCGCTAAGTTAAGTACTTTGAGAGTATCTATTGTAGCTCCAACTACTCAGAAATTTTCTTTCGTAAAAGAAGTGAAGTTTTACATTACGGGTACTGGTATCCCAGAAGTTCTAGTGGGTTCTAAGTCTGACATAGACACAACAGCGTCTAGTATAGATTTAGACATTGAAGACGTAGAATTAGTTGAGTTTATTCGTTCTGGCGCAGTTTCTACACGTGTTAGCTTTGTGACAAATGAAGGTATAGA
>CAWVTM010000186.1:0-2860 GCA_963933305.1 uncultured bacterium | reverse complement strand
AGGCGTGTTATCTATTCACAGCAGACATCTATGCGGAGTGGAAACGTATGTTTCCTGATGCAGACTGGAGTCTAGGTATGTTTGGTGAAAATCTCACCGTGGCAGGATTAGATGAACGAGAGATGTACATAGGAGATCAATATCAAATAGGAGAGGCCCTCGTGGAAGTCTCAGAACCTAGAGAGCCATGTTATAAGCTCGGTATTCGGTTTGGTACTCAGTCAGTATTAAAACCCTTCCTTAATCAACCTCACTGTGGTGTGTATGTGCGTGTATTGCGTCCAGGTAAAGTAGAGACAGGAGATGAACTTGTGCTCGCAAAAAGAGTGCAAGAAGAATTTACTATGTCTCGTATCTATTGGCTAAGGTATCATGCTGAAATCACAGATATTCCCGAGATAAACAGAGCATTGAAACTAGAAACACTAGCGAGTAGTGCTAAAAGGGGGCTAAATAAGAGATTGGTATTTTTAAGTTAATCTTATACTTTATACTGCTTACTTACCGTTTATATATTAACTAAAAACTGATTATCACTATGCGTATCCTTTTTATTTTATGCCTCTCATTGACTTACTGTATCTCAGCTAGTGCTCAGATAGTTTCCAAACACAAATTCTTTAAAACACTACCCAACTTTGTTCCATTAGAAGGCGAGTATCTATTCATAGATCAAACGGAGATATCCAATAATAACTACAAGGAGTTCCTCGTATGGCTATTGCAAACTAAGGATACAGCTAATTATCATAACATGTATCCAGATACGTTGGTTTGGAGATCTAGTTTGGGGTACAATGAGCCCTATGTTCATTATTATTTTGATCATCCAGCCTATCAAGACTATCCAGTAGTAGGAGTGACTCACGCTCAAGCACAAGCGTATAGTGCTTGGAGAGCAGATAGGATAATGGATGTGCTCCGGCTAAAAGGATCAGATATAGCCGCCATAGAAGTAAGACTGCCTAGTGAGGCAGAATGGAAAAAGGCAGCACGTGGTACTTTGCCAGATTGTGCTATTTATCCGTGGGAAGAGACTGCTATACGTAAAAATACGGGAAAAGAGAGGGATCGCGGTCGTATACTAGGTAATATAAGAAGTGGAAGCTATGGAGGTATATATGGAAGACTTAATGATGGAGCACTTATCACAGCACCCGTGGGTTCGTACTGGCCTAATACTATAGGTTCATACAATATGGCGGGCAACGTGTCTGAGTGGGTAGAGGAAAAGAAAGCGATGGGTAGCAGTTGGAATGATTTTGCTCAGCAAGCCACATTGAGCTATTCACCTCAAGTACTATTGGATACGGTGAGGTCTTCTAGTATAGGTTTTAGATGTGTGCTAGAGATAATTTCTTTTAAGAAAGACCTCCAAACCATGCCGCTTCAACTCACTGCTAAGATGATAGATAAGCATATGAGGTATTTAGCATATGATTCTCTGAAGAATAATTATAAAAACAAGGAATATCTTTTGGCTTCTGATGTAGAGACATCCAACCTTATGTTCAACACATTTCTCGCTGAAACAGGAAAGAGCGAGTTTAAAAGTGATACGAAAAACTGGTACCAATACACCCGATATCACCATATGCAGATGTATGATTGGCACCCCTTTTATGATAAACATCCAGTAGTCAATATATCTTACGAAGCAGCAGTAGCTTATTGTGCTTGGCTTACCAATAAATATAACACTTTGGAGAAACGCAAATACAAAAAAGTAGAATTTCGACTGCCCAGTCGCATAGAATGGGAATATGCTGCCGCAGGAGGTAGAGTTAATAATCGATATCCTTGGGGAGGCCCGTATGAGCGAAATAGTAAAGGTTCTTACCTTGCCAACTTCTGTCCGCTAGAGGAGCAGTACATTTCTGGCTACAGTCAGGAAAATTTCATACAAGGTGGATTTCAGTACAACTATCCGAATGGTGATTACACAATAAGTCGAAAAGCTGATAGAGTGGAATACCTATGTGCAGGGAATTTATATTTCCCCAATGACTATGGCATATATCAAGTCGCAGGCAATGCCGCAGAGATGTTAGCTCAGAAAAGTATATCGAAAGGAGGAAGCTGGAACTCCAACCAATATGAAATAGAAATAAATGCAGAAGGAGGATACGATAGACCTAGCCCTAAATTAGGGTTCCGGGTGTTTATGAAAGTGGTGGAGCAGTAGGAGATTTTCCTAAGTTGTTATTCAGTGTTTTGTAGGTTACAAACTTGTAACTTACAATGTTGTAAGCTGGAGAGTTATATGTTTGAGGATCGGAAGATTAAATGATAGTGAATGGTCTACTAGGATTTAGTACTTTCTTGTATACCTACGTTGCCATTTAATAATGAGCGGCACCAAAATAGCGGTAGGCAGCAGCCAATAGATAAAGGAAGGAATAGCAGGTAAGTGCTGTGTATTATTAACCAAAAATGCAGTAGTAGCTGCGATAAATCCACCTACCATGCGGCTGATGTGCACGGAGAGCCAATACAATTTTTCTTTTTGGAGTCCGCGGTAGTAGCGTAGATCCTGCCATACACCAGAAAGGCCTATTGTACCAAAAACAGCCAAAGCTATTCCCATCATATTGCCTCTGACTACTGAGCTAATACCCAAAAATACTAGAGCTATGCCTGATACAAGCATCAAACCAGAAAGTACCCAGTCTACTATTTTGGGCTTAGCAGATAAACTACCTATAGCCTTAAGTTGAATATACCTGCTTCCTGTGCCTATGAGATATAAAGTGAATATGCCGATGGCAAAAAGAAATACATTGCTACGGAAGTAGGATAGGAGCAGAGCCGTAAGAGCAGATAATAGCATAGCGTATAGAAAGACGGAACCTATTTTCTT
>CAWVTM010000185.1:0-2868 GCA_963933305.1 uncultured bacterium | reverse complement strand
GGGTCATCAGGTGCTAGAAATACCGCTATAGAAGTAGCTCAAGGGGAGTATATCTACTTTTTAGATTCCGACGATGCACTAGAGACCGATAAGTTAATGGTATTACTAGCAGAAGCTCAAGCCGCTAGTTTAGATTTACTTGGCTTTAGACTGGACTATGTAGATGAGAGTTACTCGTATCTAACTACAAGAGAGAAACAACCCGTTCCACACAATCAGTTGATGTCTGGGTTTGAGTGTTTGGTCTACGGATATCAGCCCTCTTCTATTTGTTTATTTTTGTTTAAACGGATTCTACTAATCGAAAATGAACTGCGTATTTATCCTAAGATAACCCACATGGACGTAGAGTTCATGTCTCGGGTCATGCTGTGTGCCGCTAAAGTGAAGTTTCAGAATGTTGTCATACTTCATTATGTACAAAGAGCAGGCTCTATCACTAAGCCCCAAACAAAAAAAAAACTGGAGAAGCTGAAAATAGATGAGGTGACCGTAGCACAGCTCATTAAGACGTCTCTAGCTACATACGGTATAAGTGAGCGTGTGGTTATACGAGCAGTACAAGCCAATTACAATGCGGTAGTTTGGAACCTTTTATTTGGGTTTATAGCAAGACCCAAAGAATTAGAGTTGGATGTTAAATTAAAGTGTATGGAGCTACTAAAGACACATCAGTTGTACCCGATACGGGGCCCCCTGAAAAGTCTCTTTCAAAATATGACACGAATTTTAATGAACCGTGCTGTTTTTCTATTCGTTGTGAAGCGGATTTAATGGAATACCTCTGAAGTACGCACACATGAATAATACACTATGAGCAGTCCTACACTTTCTATTATCATTCCGGTATACAATGGAGAAAAGACGATTGGTACCTTACTGGATAGCTTACTGCACCAGTGCGACAGTTCGGATGTAGAGATAATCGTAGTCAATGATGGCTCTGTGGATGCTACAGCTCAGGTACTCGCAGCGTATAATCAGTATCCAATACACGTCTATAATCAGGAAAATGCTGGAGTGTATGTAACCCGGAATACAGCTTTGGATGTGGTCACTGGAGCATATATATGGATGATAGATGCTGATGACCGAATAGCTTCAGATGCGTTGGCATGTATTTTAACAAGAATAAAAGAGTCGAATTTTGATATTATTCATTGTGCTTATAGCGTAGAAAATGACCAAGGTCAGATTCAATCTAAGTCACTGGATGCAGAAGCTGATACTATGAATGGTTTTGATTTTTTAAAAAAGAATGATGGTAGACTGTATCTTTGGAATAATGTGTATAGTAGTAGTTTTATAAACTCTAATAAACTTCGCTTTTTAGCAAAATCAAGAAGTCTAGAGGATAGTCTGTTTAATTTAGAAGCATTTGCTAACGCAACTACAGTAGGATTCATCACTAAGGCTCTGTACACCTACGTGTACAATTCTGCTTCTATTTCACGAGTAGTAAGTCCACAAGTGATGAATTTTAAAATTACAAGTACTCAAAACGTACATACAGGTATGGTAGACCTACTCTTCCGATATACCGAAGGAAGCAAGGAGTATACTATTATTAAGTCCAAGCTTCAGAAATCCATTTCAGGCTACTTTTTTAGTATCTTACAGTTGGGCTATCCTATGGATAGATTAAAAGAGGCATATATGTTTTACTCTCTCAGAGAGCTACTACCTCTTCCTATAACCGGTCAGAATACAAAAACGGTGTTTTTTAATGTATTGATAAATCTAAGAATACTATATGTGTTACATTTTGTGAGGAATATAAATCGTTAATGTTTATCTATTTATTTTTGTTTGTTTTAGCGTTACTCAATGGACTTTGGGAGAAGGGTAAAACGCTATTCATAGTCTTGGTCGTAGGAATGATCTTAGTTTCTGGCTTCAGAGACATGATAGGGGGATTTGATGTGTATGTCTATGGTGAAGTGTACGAACTAAATACTATCCGCATGTTTTTGTATCCCAATTTTGAATGGGGGTTCAAAGCGTATTATTGGGTGTTAAAACTGATTTCTGACAAAAGGGAGTTTTTATTTTTTGTAACGGCCCTGTTAATGGTTATTATGCACACTTCTTTGATTAAAAAGCTATCTCCACTTTTTGGGCTTTCTGTATTTATCTATTTTTGCAAGTTTTTTTTGATGTCGTTTGTTTATTTCAGACAAGGATTGGCAATGGGAATTATTTGGTTTGCGATTCCTTTTCTATTGGATAAAAAGTATGGTAAAGTATTTTTAATGGTGGCCTTGGCTTATTTCTTTCATAAGAGCTCATTGATATTTTTGCCTTTTTTATTGATTGCAAATTATCGCTTTACATCCTTCCAACTCATCACGCTTACAATTCTACTATTCATCACAGTGGCTTCACCTTTGGGATCAATTTTAACCGAATATATAGCGAGTAGTTCAGGAGATGAAAAGCTGGCCCGATATGTTGAAAAGTCAGGAGGTATTAACTTATTTTACGTCCTTGAAGTTTTTGTTTTTTTGGTACTAGCTGGACTTTTTAAACCTATTATGTATGGCAGTGATAATAAAAATGCCGTACTTTTTTACAATGGGTTCGTGGTGTACGTATGGGTGATCTTATTTGCACTTACTAATAATACGTTTATACGGCTGGCGTGGTATTTTTTTATTTTTGTTCCGTTAGCACTGCCTACAGCTTTATACGTATTAAAAGATATCAATCTGAAACGATTTTTTAAGGTTACGCTGATAGTTTATTATTCGGCCATTTTTTTTAGGATACTCTTGGTGTATGACGGTGGAGATTTTATGCCCTACAAGAGTATCTTTCAAGATTTTGATAGAAACGGTAGATGGGAATTTATGGAATACCGAGACCGAT
>CAWVTM010000184.1:0-2875 GCA_963933305.1 uncultured bacterium | reverse complement strand
CAGCAGGGCTGCAAAAGTCGCCTTTTATTCTAATTCACCAAACACTTTTTAGTTATAAGTAAAAAGATAGATCTAGCCAAGGAATAGTACCCTTTAGAATATGTTTATACCAGATTATTCTTCCCCAATAATTCTACTTTAGCGTATCCCAAATATTACGTCTGTCTTCAATATTCCTTGGCTATGAGAAAGCTCCATTAGCTTTTGTTCTTCATACGAATCTAGATACTCATCTATAAGTACCTTAAGCCAGCTTAACTCTGCTTTTAGTCTCCAGTGCTCACCATCTGCTTTGTGTAGCACTAAAAATAGTCTATTTTTAGCATGAAACCATTGCTGCTCACTTTGGTTTATGTAGAGCCACTTTATAAGCTCTTTGGGGTTCTGCTGAGCAAAATCTACATCCTTCCCGAAACCTCTGGGAAAGATGCTTGTCTTATGATCAAAAGCCACTCCATCAATATAAAAGTACTTTTCTGGATCTCTATTATTTTTCACCTTGCGTACCTTACCGTGTGTACTAAAGATATACTCTACCGCCATTGCACTTTGAAAATTATACCACCTATTTAGGGCATAGTTCCGCAGCTCCTCGTACTTACGGTGCGTATGAAACTCATCATACACATTACTCACCACATCATCGAAGTCTGTAATCTTATAAATAAAGTTAGTCTGAGAATCCCATATATCCGCTTGCTTCCTCCCCCACTTGTACTCGGATACCCAACGTTTTTTGAGTTGCATTTCTACGTGTTCCAGATTCACTATGGCAAAGGAAAGTCCTACATCGTAAATAGCAATACGATTATTGAAAAATTGAACCTAAAATCATATTCCAATTGTATTACTTACTTTGAGATTTATTAAATGACAAATACAGAATTAGAACAAGATCTACTCTCTCAGTTAGCTCAAGAAAAAATTCATCTTAGAAAGTATGAACTTAACCCTATACGATTACAAAACATCGCTTCACTTATAGCTGCTTCTGACTATACACTGAAATCGATAAGCTTCAGTTACTCCAAAATAGAAGATGCCGGATTGTTAACAGTGCTACCTAGCTTTCCTAGTTCTATATACGAAATTGGCTTAGTAGGCTGCGAGCTAACTGATGCTTCAGGTGAGCAACTTCTTGCCAAGATAAAATTACTCCCTCATCTTAGTATGCTCTGTATTGAGCAAAATAGGTTTTCACAACATTTGAAAAATAAGTTCTTAGCTTATGGCAAGAGTCAACAAATACTAGTGATAGTATGACTAGATATTTACTCTATCAACATCTCCTGCACGAAAATTTAATGAAATCATAATACGACCCAAGAAAGTTTCATACCTACGAATCAATGCCCACTATGAGTCCTAAATAGAGCATAATTCCTTTTAAGACCTCACTCCAACAAACTTCTCACCTGCTCACTATTCCATTGAAGAGGAAACATGGATTGAAATGGTTGACCTCGCGATTTTTACCGGTGCAAAAATGTTGATATGGAACAAAGCTCTTGGGTACCAATCAGGAACAGAAAGAGGGAAGGATGAATGGAATTGGTGGGTACAAAAATTAAAAGTTGTAGTTGCAGATTCGAACTAAATAGTCCAAAATACGAAATAGCTGTACACCTATTAAATAGAAATGATATACTAAAGGTCCGTTATAAATCGGAAAGTGAAAAATAAAGTGTTCTAATAAGCGTAACACTCTGTTTTTAAAAGATTACTATTGCCATACACAAATAAAGAACTATGAAAAAATTAATTTACACATTACTAGCAGTATCAATTCTTTTTGCTTCTTGTAAAGAAGAAGACGAAATTATTACTTCAGTAGCACCATCAATCGTCGGAGTATGGACACCAACGTCTATTTCAGGAATATCCTCTTATGAGGTTGTAGAAATGGGAGAAATTGTTGATTCGGGTGATACAAGTTTTACAATGACACCTACGGATGAAGAGTGGGATTTTCCAGCTGCAATAGAATTTACTACTACTGGAACAGTTATAACCACAAATGAGGATGGAGAACTCGAAACAGATAGCTACACAACTTCTGGCAGCAGTTTAACATTTACTAATAGTGATGATGATGATGAAGATACATATACATATACTGTTACGACAACAGATCTTGTATTAACACAGTCTGTAACTGAAATAGAAACAGAAGATGGACAAACTTGGACTTCTAGTAATAAGTTAACAATTAATTGTACTAGGCAGTAAGCTCAAACAAATAAGCACCCTCAGTGCTTACGATAAAAAAAGGAATGCCTCAAATGGGGCATTCCTTTTTTATTTGTTACCATTTAGATATAGATGAATCTAGTATTACTTGTTTACTATGCCTTCTCGCTCCTAGCTGCCCTAAAGTGGGCTCGGCATGCTGCCTCATCTGGGAAATCTCTCGTAAATTAGATACTATTCATATCATTTTTATTTATCCAACTTTAATACCTTTTTGCTTAGGGGCACAACTATTGGGACGCAGATTATTAATTCTAAAAAGTTTATTTTGAAAATTGAACTAGTCATCTTAACATTTGACTCTCTTTACAATTAACTGAAAATGAAATAGATAAGTAACAAAACTCTTTACAACAACAAATAAATCCAAGCTATCGCCAGTGTTTATTTAACCATTACCATACATTAAAAATCAATGAAAAGAGCTTCGGCAGATGTAGGTTTCAATTTCATAGCATACAATCTCAGACGTATCATCGGAATAGACCAGCTTATAAAAGCAGATTCTCCATTTTACTCCCGATGGTCTACTAATGCTTATAAAAACCTCCACAAAGCACTTTTTTGCTGTCTTACATCTTTTAAACCTACTCTCTTTCCTAAACTCAAGATGCCATACATTAAC
>CAWVTM010000183.1:0-2928 GCA_963933305.1 uncultured bacterium | reverse complement strand
CTGAGAATAACACATAATATGCTCCTGCTAAGGCAAAAAATCCTAAAAGAAGGAAGATACCCAAATACTTTCGTTGCTTTTTGTTCAAATTTTAAATTGCTTGGCACAAATAAAGCAAAGTTTAACCCTAATTATGTGTTAGAGCTGCATCGAGAAGATTGAAAGACCTATAAAACAAGTTATTTTATGGACTTCGGTACAGTCCTTCGACGGGCTCAGGAAAACTACCTATGGTAAAAAACAAAATACATCGTCTTCTTTTGAGGTATTTCTGTACGATTCAGATTTGCTAATGCATATTTAGAGTTTAGTATTAGATTTGACCTCTTTAGGATGAATCTAGCAATAATAGGATACGGAAAGATGGGCAAAACCATAGAGCAAGTGGCTCTAGACCGCGGACACACCGTAGTAGCTCGTATAGATAATCCTAATTTTACACCTGCAGAAATAGCACATGCGGATGTAGCCATAGAGTTTACCCAGCCAGATTCAGCTAAAGAGAATATCCTTAAATGCTTTGAGGCAAATATACCCGTAGCAGTAGGCACTACTGCATGGTACGAAGACTACGATGCAGTAGCTGAGATAGCTAAAGCTGAAGGTAAAGCACTTTTCACCGCTACTAATTTCAGTATAGGTGTCAATATTCTTTTTCACCTGAATAAGCAGTTAGCAGCTGTTATGAATAATTTTGATGAGTACAATGTCACTATGACGGAAACTCATCACTTAGAGAAAAAAGATCACCCAAGCGGTACAGCCGTAACCTTAGCTGAAGGTATACTAGCTCAGCTTGATAGAAAAAAGAAATACATTGGTCTGCTAAAGGGACAATCTGCAGATATAAGTGCGTTTGATTTGCACATAGAAAGTAAACGAGAACCAAATGTACCTGGAGATCACACCATCACATACAGTAGCGAGATAGACGATATCACAATCCGTCATACTGCAAAAAGCCGTATGGGTTTTGCCAAAGGAGCTGTGATAGCTGCTGAGTGGCTCATAGGTAAAAAAGGGGTGTTTGGGATGAATGATTTACTCAACTTTTAAGACATAAAAAAAAAGAATGAAATTTAACTTCAAAGAAGACTGGAAACTACTTAGTAAGCGAGCTGCTATATTTTACATAGTCTTCAGTATAGTCAATCTACTTACCTTCATATTACTACTTACTCAGACAGCTGCTGGATTCTTCCCACCACTGATCTATTTTGTATTTTGGCAAGTAGCTATATGGGTGTACTATATGTTTCGCTATAAGTATAGAAATAAAGTATCTGGAGGCGAATGGATAGATGCAGGTATGTTTGCCATACTCGCAGCTACGCTAATTCGTACCTTCTTCATAGAAGCCTATCAGATACCTACCTCTTCTATGGAAAACTCGCTACTCCGAGGAGACTTCCTATTCGTAAGTAAAATAAACTATGGCCCACGTGTGCCGAACACACCTATCTCTTTTCCTTTTGTACATCAGGAGCTTCCTTTAGTGGGAGGAAAATCATATTCAGAGGCCCTTACTCTTCCGTATTATCGCCTACCAGGTTTTGAGGATATAGAGCGAAATGATATCGTAGTATTTAATTATCCCGAAGAGCGCATAGACCGTAATACTTTTGCTCACCCTACAGATAAGAAGACCAACTATATAAAAAGATGTGTAGCTATAGCTGGAGATACACTTACATTAAAAGATAAAAAGTTATTTATCAATGGAGCACCTGCTCGTCAAGCAATACACGGCAAAACATCCTACGTAGTGCAGATGAGCACCGTATTGTCGCTCAAAGACTATCAAAAACTAGACATTAGTGAAGTAGAACCCGCACGCGGTGAAGGCTCATACCTTATGCAACTCACTGAGCAAAACCTAGCAGACCTCAAAGAAGTGCCAGGAGTCATAGATATTCAGGAAGTAATGAATGACTTCAATGCCGCTTCGACTCTTCCCAAATACTATCAACAACTCAAGTGGACTGCAGATAACTTTGGTCCGATGTACGTACCCAAAAAAGGAGCTACTATTGCTTTAGATTCTCATAACTACCAGATATATGGCGAGGTAATACGTCTGTATGAAGATAACCCAGAATTCAGATTCGTTAACGGCACCTTTTATAACGGCACCGAAGTAATCACCGATTATACTTTCAAAATGGATTACTACTTTATGATGGGAGACAATAGACACCACTCTGCAGATTCTAGATTTTGGGGTTTTGTGCCTGAAGATCACGTAGTAGGTAAAGCTTCATTTATATGGATGAGTATAGAGCCAAATGAGAATAACACATTGCACCAAAATCCTGACAATAGAGCTCAGTATGAAAGAAACAAATCGTTCGTGCTAAGCAGAATCCGCTGGAGTCGTATTTTTAATAGAATACACTAGTGCCAAGTAAGAAAGACTTACGCATTGTATTTATGGGAAACCCCGAGTTCGCTCGGTACCACCTAGAAAAAATACTCTCTGAGGGCTATACTATAGTAGCAGTGATCTCTGCACCAGACAGGCCTGCTGGCAGAGGCATGAAGCTACTGTCCACTCCTGTGACTGGATATGCTAGAGAGCAAGGCATCCCTTGTCTACAGCCTACTAACTTAAAAAATACTGACTTTCTCGCAGAGCTAAAGAGCTATAAAGCAGATCTACAAGTAGTGATAGCATTCCGAATGCTACCAGTACTTGTCTGGGATATGCCACCACAGGGAACCTATAATCTGCACGCTTCACTCCTACCACAGTATAGAGGAGCTGCTCCTATTAATTGGGCGATTATAAATGGAGAATCTGAGACTGGTGTAAGCACCTTTAAACTGATGCACGAGATAGACACGGGAAATCTATTGATACAGAAAAAATGCATGATACTACCAGAGGACAATGCGGGCACACTGCACGATACATTAATGCACCTAGGT
>CAWVTM010000182.1:0-2956 GCA_963933305.1 uncultured bacterium | reverse complement strand
TGGTAATACCACGTTCACGCTCTATATCCATATCGTCGAGCGTTTGCTCTTTCATTTCCCTATCAGTGACAGTACCTGTAATCTGTAGCAGCCTATCTGCTAAAGTGCTCTTACCGTGGTCTATATGAGCTATTATACAAAAATTTCGGATGTTCTCCATTCTATTGCAAAAGTAAGTTTTTTACAGCGTTACAAACGCAGTCTATTTGAAAAGAAACAACTTACTTCACTACAAGTTTTTTAGTGATTCTGCTAGCTGTATATTCCTCTATTAGCTCTATTACATATATACCTTTCTGTAAACTCGTTATTTGCCCTTTAGAGTTTGATACGTAATTCACCTGTTTACCAAATATATCGTATATACGAACGGTATATTTTTTTGCATTACTTATAGTGAAACTACCATTACTCGGGTTAGGGTAGATAGCTATCTGTGTTTCATCTAAATCAGGAGTACTTAGCATACAAGATGGGTCTTGATAAAAAATCACATCAAAGAAATCGGTATAGTCAGGACAAGAATTCTCTCCACCCGCAGCTACTATTATTCTGAAGGTATCTCTATCTCGCTCAGGGACGAATGTGATATCTCCTAAAGATATATCCCCTGCTGTGACTCTATTTTCATTATTAAATGTATTCGCAACAAACCAAGATAAACTGACACTATTCTCAGCTGTAACAGTAAAATTACTACTAATTGGCACTCCTGTATTCAGATAACAGAAAGAGTCTTCAGCTTCAATATTAAGTATTGGAGCTGCGTCTATTCTAGTAAAAATAGAATCTACATTAAAACATCCTGTAGCAGGGTTCGTATAGTTATAAAATAAGGTAATGTCTGCCCCGTTCATAGTGGCACTGCTTGGGCTAAAAGTATTACCGCCAACTATAGAAATAGAGTTCGTGGAAGTCCATATACCTGTAGCACCAGAAGGAGTAGCTCTCAGAAGAATATCTGAGCTACTTTCACAGTAGCTCAGAAAAAGAGGATCAAGTCTAAGTCTCGGCAGTGGGTTGATTATCAAAAATGTATCTTTAAAGGTAGGACAATGACTAGCTGTATGGATATATCTGATTCTCCAAGAATTGGGAGTCGCTAAAGAACTGACTAATGGAGTACTCAGTAAGGTATTGATGGTATCGCCACCTGAAATGCCGCCTAGATCGGCCGGATCTCTAAACCTCACCCCACTAGAGGTATCTACTACACTCCAGTTTCCGTCATTAAGATTTACATCCATCAGATCTTTTAAAGAAACATTTCCTTCATCCCAGCATAAATCTCTTTGAGAAGAAAATGTAATGTTTGGAACACGAGCCACTATAAAGTTAACTGTATCCAAATTCCTGCATCCTTTTGCATTGGTATATGAGAACTCCAAGACAATGGTATCTTGATTTGCATTTTGAATTGTGTAAGAAGATTCACAGAAATCAAGCCATAAGTCGGGTGGAAAAGTTGGACTTCTATTTTCCAGCATGTCTTGAACAAACTTATTATCAATAGAATTGGAGTCTAGGCACCTCCAAGAAACAGTACCTATGGCAGTGTTAGCAGGGCTTATTACTAAATCATCTAATCGAATACTGCATAAGTCCTGACAGTATGTTCTTTCTGCTAGTACTATGCCTGGCAGAGCATTTACAGTTATAGTTAGTGAGTCTCGATTAAAACATTGCGTAGCTGGGTCTTGATAAGTGTACATTAGGTTACTTGCTATGGCAGCAGATGGTACTGATATCAGTCCACACGCAGTTACAGAACTAAAAACATTACTAGCGACTAGACTAGGATTAGCGGGGCAGTTCCATACACCTGAACTAGGAGTCCCAGAGGGAGTATTTATACTGAAGTTTAAATTTATATTCCCATAGTCACAGCATACACTTTGATTATTTCCTACGGTTACTACAGGTGGATTATTTAACGTCACATATACAGTATCATAAAATGTAGAGGTAGCATCCTGGGTCTTTAGTATTACTTCACCACTTGCCGTGACACTAGCCTGTGTGATTGAGGAGCTTGTAGAACTAAATGTAGCTATGGAGCTAATCCACTCATATGAGATAGGAGTACCTGTGACTATACTGTCTATTAAAAGAAGGGTAGAGTTAGTACATGCACTACGATCTCCGAGCTTAATCTGCACATCGAGCTGAGCTTGAGTCCCAAAAGCAGAAAGGATAAGTAGACAGGATAATAGTTTTTTCATGAATTTTGTATCGTTGTAATAGTTGGATGCTAAAGACCTCCAATGGTTGCATTTAAAAAAATTAATCAAAGATAAAGGAATTTTAAAACTACTAGTCATAGCCAAAGTAAAGATCTATTTAAAATGATATACACTAATTACTAAATCAAATAATATCACATATAGATAATTAATACTCACCTTATTGCATGTTTTAGGCTATAAATTTTATTTTTGCAAGCTTTAAAACAAACAACAAGAAATCAAAAACTAAAAACTCATGGGAAAAATGATGATTTACATGCCGATAGCTATGGCCATAATAGGTCTACTATATATGGTAGTGAAAAAAGGCTGGGTAATGAAACAAGATGCTGGAGATGGCATAATGAAAGAAATTTCTGGTCATATATATGACGGTGCTTTAGCATTCTTAAAAGCAGAGTATAGACTACTTGCAATTTTTGTAGTGATAGCTAGTGTAATACTTGCAGGTGTTTCGTATTTTGTGGAGTCTACACATATTCTTATCGTAGTAGCCTTCATCATAGGAGCTATCTTTTCTGCTTATGCCGGAAATATGGGTATGAAAATAGCTACTAAGACTAATGTGAGAACAACACAAGCTGCTAAAACAAGTCTTCCAAATGCACTCAAAGTGTCTTTTGGTGGAGGTACAGTTATGGGACTTGGTGTTGCTGGACTTGCGGTTTTAGGCCTTACAGCATTCTTCATAGTTTTCTATCAATACTTTA
>CAWVTM010000181.1:0-2957 GCA_963933305.1 uncultured bacterium | reverse complement strand
AGAGTGGTTCGGATGCTTGGAAAGTATATATGCGTAGACAGACTACGACCATAAATTACGGTAAAAGTGTACCGTTAGCTCAAGGTATTAAGTTTGACTTATAGATAGCTTTTTCGTAAGAAGACTTCTTGCATTTGCTCATACATTGGAGTACTTGCTAAAACGCAAAAGCCCGATAATCGTATGATTATCGGGCTTTTTAATGGGACAGGTTTTGACTAGTTAATGTCCCAATATTGATACAATTTATTAACCAAAAGATTTTCGTCATCGTCTATCTTGTCATCAGCTTTTATTAGTTTTATTGCAAAATCTATGAGTTCTAAACGTTCTTTCTCTGTAGAGTCAGCATAGAAATCTTCAGCACATTTTTGCAGTAAAATAGGATAGTCATCTTTCGATGCAGTACTTAGCTCTTCTGTGGCAGATTCTAGGTTACCTCCAAAGGGAAAGTTTCTACCTACATACTCTATGATTACTTTTCCTTCGCTGGCATCAAAGTCCCCATCTACTTCTGCTAGTATATTTAGTATTTGAAAACCTGCAATGTCCTTATTTTTTCTGTTCATTATTTATTGTGTGATTGCAAGTTTATTGCTTTTTATTCATAATCAGAACAGAATATCAAAGTAAATGCGGTGGAGGGTAAGCGTACTATTTTATTGGCAGTATACTAATAGTTTTAGTGCATAGATTAAGAGTGCTTTGTGTCTTTATATGTCAGCTATATTGGCATTCTGTGAATTGAAATTATTTAGATGATTACGGTATTTTATATACATAACCGGTGAATTATGTCTTTAAATAATCGTTTACCGGCTAAAACTGTAACAGAATAGCTCGCTATTCTTTCACTACATTCACTTGAAAATCATTATTTAAAGATCTTGTGAATTCAAAACAATAATCAAACTCAGGTAATGTGTACTTTTGACAATAATTATGCAAAAATTCATATTAATAATTGGTTTGATTTGTATTTCTTCATTAGCTCAAGATCTAGCTGCTCAGAGTTTTGGAGCATCATTACTGGCTGGAGCTAATTTTAGTCAGGTAGATGGTGACCAGCTAGGCGGTTATAATAAGCTGGGTGTTAACCTAGGTGTACAGATAGATAGAAAACTTAAAGAAGATTGGACTGCTGCTTTTGAAATACGTTTTAGTATGAAAGGGGCAAAGAAAGTCATTGACCCTGAAGCTCCTCCTACATTTACACTAAAGCTTAGCTACCACTATCTAGAAGTTCCTCTGCTGATCAAGTACACACATTTTGATAAGTTCACACCATATGCAGGACCTTCCATCGGAGTCAATGTATTTAATCAGCGTGATGAAAATACGATTACAAGTAAAGAAGAAAAACTGAATCGGATTGAAGTAGGTTTCCACTTAGGAGCTACGTATCACCTTACGGATAAAATAGGGATAGATTTGAGGCATTCGTACTCGCTCCTATCAGTAAGAGACTTTCCTATAGTGGTTAATAGTCCTACAGTTTTTGGGAGAGCCGGTTGGTTCAATAGACTGTTTACGGCGGGTATAGTCTATAAGTTAGATAGGTAATATTGAATTATATAGGGTCTAAATACCGGTTGCTTCCTTTTTTAGAGAAGTCAATTGAAGAATTTGTAAGTGGTCCCATTGAGGATAAAGTGTTCTGTGATTTATTCGCAGGTACAGGTGCTGTGGGTCGTTATTTTAAGACAAAAGCAAAGTCTATCATAGCGAACGACTTGGAGTACTACAGTTATGTGCTTAATCGCAATTATATAGGTAATCACAAAAGGATAGACGCTTCTAAATGGTTAAAAGCACTAGCGGAACTTCAAGGTGAAGAAGGGTTTATTTATGCTAATTACTGCCGTGGTGGCCACGGTGACCGTAACTATTTTAAGGATGATAATGGCAAGCGTATAGATGCTATGCGTGGTCAAATAGAAGCTTGGAAAGATGAGGAGGATATAGAAGACGACGTTTACTTCTATCTGCTCGCCACGCTACTAGAGAGTGCAGACAAAGTGGCTAATACAGCATCTGTGTATGGAGCATATCTCAAGCATATCAAGAAAACAGCTTCAGCAGACTTGAAGATACGTCCAGCAGATTTTGAGATTACTAAGGCCAGGCATCAGGTATATCAAGGGGATGCAAATGAGCTGGTAAAAACGATAAAAGGAGATATTCTCTATCTAGATCCACCGTATAACGCCCGGCAGTATGGTAGCAACTATCATATGCTAAACACTATTTCTACTTATGAAAATTTTCGACCCAAGGGTGTAACGGGGTTGCCTGCGTATAACAGATCTGCATACTGCAGTAAAGTTTCTGTGAGACAAAGCTTTGAAGAACTGGTAGCTCATGCACAGTTTAAGTATGTATTCTTAAGTTACAATAACGAGGGGCTTATGACCCATGAGGAGATTACATCTATCCTAGAAAAGTATGGTAAAGTGGAGCTTAAAGTACAAGCATATCAGCGTTTTAAAGCAGACAAAACGGAAAACCGAAATCATACCGCTACGGAGACGATGGAGTATTTATTTTGTTTGGAGAAGAACTAAATATTGAGCCGTGAGTAAAAGTAAAACCAAACAAGTTGAGTAACTTCGGACTTGAGATGGAGGAACAGATTAATACTATTTGGTTCTTTATACGTTCTATTGATCTTTATAAATAATAAAATCACCTCTGAGCTTTATAAGGTTTTTGCACAGTAACTTAATGTTTTCAATTATTGAAAATGGAGAATTATTAGAGAGAATGGAGATAATCTTCGTTTTGTTTATAGGGCCTCAATGCTCGATTAGCTTAGCGGATAAATACGGAGTGGGGATACAATATGCGTGCCTAGGAGTGAGGTTCAGGGGGTAGAGACTTTGTCTTAATCAGCCATCAACAGAATTAACTGCCCAAGCCATCCAAAAAAATACAAGTACAAAGAAAAGTACTAGTAT
>CAWVTM010000180.1:0-3022 GCA_963933305.1 uncultured bacterium | reverse complement strand
CTCACGAGCTGGTGGTATACCGCTTTCTTTGCTGACTACAAGTTCTCTTTTCATTTTGCACTCTACTTCTTACCGCTACTTTTCGGCTACTTTATGAGCAGTATATTTCACCATGAGTGGCACTTTTGGAAGAATCCTAAGTTTTGGTTTCTCGTCCTGTTTGCGGGTGGATTATTCGCCTTTAGAAGTACGCTCACCTATTACATAAATGACTACCTCACTGCTAATATAGCCTATGAGCATTTGGACTGGCTGAGAAGCATAGTGGGTACAGTTATTCGTGGAGGTTTCTTGTTTATCGCTATTTGGGCATACTGGTACTTTACCGATAAAAAAGAGCAACCCTTCTACGGATTTACCCTCAAAAATTTCAACACTAGGCCTTATTTCATTATGCTGCTCATAATGGTTCCACTCATTGCTGCAGCTAGTACACAAGCAGATTTCCTTAACTCCTACCCCAGAGTACAGAAGATGCTTTCATTAGATTTTACTAACTCTGAACACTGGAAGCACTTTGCCTTGTACGAGGTGCTATATGGATTGGATTTTTTCAGTATTGAGTTTTTCTTCAGAGGATTTCTTATACTCGCTTTCGTAGGCATAGTCGGTCCTAAGGCTATACTTCCTATGGCCTACATGTACGTAGTCATCCACTGGAATAAGCCTATGGGTGAGTTGATTAGTTCATTTTTTGGCGGCACACTTCTGGGCATTGTAGCCTACTACAGCCGAAGTATAGTGGGCGGTATCATAGTACACGTAGGCATAGCCTGGATGATGGAGGTAGGTGCATTTATCAGTAAGTACTTTTACCCATGAACGAGTTTTTAAGCACCGATATAAAATTTCTGAAAGGTGTAGGAGGAGTGCGTGCCGAAGTCCTCAATAAAGAGCTAGCTCTCTTTACATTCAATCATCTGCTAAATTACTTCCCATTTCGCTATGTAGACCGAAGCCAGTTTTACAAAATATCCGAAATAGATCACGAATCTACCTACATCCAACTCAAAGGAAAAATTCGCCGACTGGAAGAGATAGGACCACAACGAAGTACCAGATTAGTGGCCTATTTCTCTGATGGTGAGCGTGAGATGGAGTTACTCTGGTTTAAAGGTGTGAAATGGATGAAAACCCAGCTAAAAGTGGGCGAAGAGATTATCATCTTTGGCAAGCCTAGCTTCTTTAACGGCAAGGTAAATATGACTCATCCGGAGCTGGATACTGTGGCTAACAGAAAAAATAGCACTCCGCTAGAGGCTGTATATAATACTACTGAAATGATGAAAACCCGCAGAGTAGAAAGTAAGGCACTGCGTCAAGTAATCAATAATGTCATCCGTCATGAGCACTATTCTATACCCGAGATCTTTTCTGACGAAATGTGCCAAAAGTACAAGCTCATTCCCAGGAATAAAGCATTTCGATTCATACACCAGCCGCCTAGCCATAAACACATAGAAGCGGCACAGCATAGATTTAAATTTGAAGAACTTTTTTTCTTACAGCTTCCTTTTTTAAATCAAAAAGTCAATAGAAAACAAGCGGATAAAGGAATCACTTTCAAGTCACAGAATCCTGTTTTTGAAGATTTCATAACTAACCACCTACCCTTTAGCCTGACAGGAGCACAAGAGAGAGTTCTACGTGAAGTGAAAACAGACCTCTGCTCTGGTGAGCAAATGAACAGACTCCTACAGGGAGATGTAGGTAGTGGCAAGACTATAGTCGCCTTCCTATGTGTACTTATGGCTGTAGATAATGGCTGCCAAGCCAGTCTGATGGCACCTACAGAAATATTAGCTATACAGCATTATATAGGACTCAAGGAGCTCGCAGATAAAGTAGGGATAGAGATAGGGATACTGACGGGTAGCTCCAAGACTAAGGAACGCAGGATCTTACATGAGAAACTGCAAAATGGAGAAATAAATCTGCTGGTAGGCACACATGCTCTAATAGAAGATGTAGTTAAATTTAAAAATCTTGGAATCACTATCATAGATGAGCAGCATCGCTTTGGAGTGGCACAACGAGCTAAGCTTCAAGCCAAGGGTAAAATAAATCCTCATGTACTAGTGATGACTGCCACACCTATACCTCGGACCCTAGCTATGAGTGTGTATGGAGATCTAGATTATAGTGTGATAGACGAAATGCCTGCGGGACGTAAGCCTATCAAAACAGCACATCGCTTTGGTTTTGCTAGAGAAAAAATATGGCAGTTTATGAAAGAAGAGATAGCCAAAGGAAGACAAGCATACGTAGTCTATCCGCTCATAGAAGAAAGCGAAACCTTACACTACAAAAACCTCAATGAAGGCTACGATCAGCTGCTAGATTTCTTCCCCAGGCCAGAGTACCAGGTAGAAATGCTTCACGGCAAAATGAAACCGGCGGATAAAGAAGCCAAAATGCAAGATTTTGCGAAAGGGAAAACCAATATACTCGTGAGTACCACCGTAATAGAAGTAGGTATAAATGTGCCGAATGCTAGCATCATGATTATAGAGAGTTCTGAAAAATTTGGGCTATCACAACTGCATCAGCTGCGTGGACGGGTAGGTAGAGGTGCAGAGCAGAGTTACTGCATCCTGATGAGTAGCAAAAAACTAAGTGCTAATGCCAAAACTAGATTACAAGCCATGGTAAGTACTACTTCAGGTTTTGAACTGAGTGAGATAGATATGCAGCTACGTGGATTTGGAGATATAGCGGGCACACGTCAGAGTGGCCTGGACCAACTCAAACTAGCATCTCTAAGTGATGACGCTCACATAGCAGAAATGGCTAGAGAAGCTATAGTAGATCTACTTACTCGTGATCCGGAGTATAAAAATCATGAAAATCTAAAGCACTTCATGAAAAATAAGCAAGGGTACAAGGACTGGGAGAAGATAGCATAATGTTAAAACTTCATCAGCTCATTATTCTAGTAGCTCTTTCAAAGCAGTAAGGTTAGCGGCTGTATTGGTTTTGTGAGAATCCTCTGCTTTCATTATCATTCTACTTTTCATATCTA
>CAWVTM010000179.1:0-3023 GCA_963933305.1 uncultured bacterium | reverse complement strand
CTACTTCTGAGGCTTCCTCATTCTTATCTTCTGCTGTTTCTAGCACTTCAGTCTCTGTCCCACTAGTGGCAGTGTCTGAGTCTTCCTCTCCCGTTATTGTAGTTTCTATCTGTTCAGTATTCGCTTCCTTATCTAAAGTCTTGTCCGTTGTTTCCGTATCTTCTACTTCTAGTATAGGCTTTACTGTTTTCTTAATTTTAAGACCAGCCAACGTAAATTTATGTTTGTATGAGAGGCAGCCTCGATCATTACATATTTGATAATCAACTTTCCCTTTAATAGAAGGTAAAGCACCTGTTACTCTAGCTTTTTGTCTAAACTCTACTTTATTAGAAAACTCATGTACCTCGCAATCGAATATGTCATCCATATAAATATGAACATCAATTGGCTTTGGAACCCCGATCAATTTAAGACCAACAACCTCAGAATAATCAAACTCTGTGAGCAAAGGCCCACAAGTTGGACTAAATTTAGGATCATAGTTATTTGAATAGATATGGTACTTAGGCTTTAAGGGAGCGGTGAATATTATTTCAACTTCATCCCCAATTTCCACTTCTGCTATAGAAAACTCTTGTGACCAAGTGGCTGGCTCAACTGTTGCCTCTTGGGCAAATACTGCAGCTGATATCATTAACGCTAGTCCTAAGATTAAGTATTTCTTCATATATTTAACATTATCACTTCAAATTAAACGCTTTCCAATACAATTCATTACAAGAGATGTAGATAAGTGTATAAACGTTGCCTCTACACCGATGAACATCGCGTTACTTTCGCTTTCAGTATCAATGAGAAACATAAGAACATATCCTATACTAGCCATACTATTAGTAGCAAGTGCTGCCCTCGCACAGAAGCAGACTCCACAAGAATACCTTGCTAAGTATAAAGAACTGGCCATAATAGAGATGCACCGAAGCGGTGTGCCTGCAAGTATCACACTGGCTCAAGGAGTGCTAGAAAGCAATAGTGGGAATAGCCGCCTTGCTAAGTTTGCTAACAATCACTTTGGAATAAAGTGCAAAGGAAGCTGGACGGGAAAAGTAATCTATGCGAATGATGATGCTCCAGATGAATGCTTCAGAGCATACGAAAGTGTCCTAGCTTCTTACCAAGACCATTCCGAATTTCTCCGAGTGAACTGGAGATACCATGAACTATTTGAACTAAAAAGCACTGACTACAAAGGATGGTGCCACGGTCTCAGAAAAGCTGGATATGCGACTAACCCGCAATATGGAAAAATACTAATAAGCCTGATAGACAGGTACGAACTCCATCAATATGACGGAGCTAAGTTACCCGGTACAGAGCTACCTACTCTAGAGGTAGGAAAAACAGTAAACGGAGTAGCCGTAAAAACTGCAAAACAAGGAGAAACAGTAGAAACCATTGCTTCTGATAACTATGTGAAAGACAAGCATATTAGAAAATGGAACGATCTACCTAAAGACGCTAAAATAGAACCCGGTGAGACAGTGTACCTCAAACCAAAGAGGAGACGAGGCTCTGAAGAAAAGCATATCGTCCTACAAGGAGAAGATATGCGAGACATCTCCCAGCAATACGGGATTAAGCTAAAGCTGCTCTATCGTAAAAATAGAATGGATAAAGGTACAGAACCTAAAGAAGGTGAGGTACTCTATATGCAAAAGAAACGAAGTAATGACGATGCCGTAGACCTCGCAAACGAAAAGCCAAAGTGGCAAGAAGATGAACCAAAGGAATTTGTAAATCCCCACAGCATCCCAAAGAAAGTGATAGACACCACAGACTTCAGTAATCCCGGAGCTAAAAACAAAGTGAACGTAGTAGTACCTGACTACCATACTGTCAATAAAGGAGACAACCTTTATAGAGTAGCCGAAAAGTACCATGTATTTGAGGAAGATCTTCTTCGCTGGAATAGTAACCTAAACCCCAGTACTATGGGCATAGGACAGAAAATATACCTGAGTGAAGAAGCAGCTAAAAAGAATAATGCTACCGTAAAATCACCCCTAGAGAAGCCTGTGATAAAAACTCCCATTACTGAAAAAGAAATAGAAGAAATAAAAGAAAATATCGCAGTAGATGGGCCTGTGAAACACGTGGTGGTAAAAGGAGATACTTTATATAATATCTGCAAAAGATATAACGTAACCGTAGACCAACTAAAGGAGTGGAATAAATTAGAAAATATCAACATCCAATTGGGTCAAAAATTACAAATATCTGAATGAGTCCATTCATCACACTAACCATACTCCTAGCTTACTTCGGTGTGCTGATAGTACTATCTTGGCACACCTCTAAAGATGCAGACGATCAGTCATTTTATACTGGCAACAAGAAGTCTCCGTGGTTTTTAGTAGCCTTTGGTATGATAGGAGCATCCCTTTCTGGAGTCACTTTTCTGAGTGTACCTGGAGCAGTGGCTAATTCGCACTTTGGATACTTCCAAGTAGTCCTCGGCTATATGGTAGGTTATGTAATCATAGCCCGCGTACTCCTGCCACTCTATTACAGACTTAATCTGACGAGTATCTATACGTACCTAGAAGGCCGGTATGGCACTAGTGCATACAAGACAGGAGCGGCATACTTCTTACTCTCCCGTATTATCGGAGCTTCATTCAGGCTATTCCTCATAGCAGGCGTATTACACCTTGCTATTTTTCAACATCTGATAGCTGGAATAGAGATCCCGTACTGGGTTACAGTGGCTATTACCATCGCACTCATATTTGCCTATACTGCTAAAAGCGGTATCAAAACTGTAGTCTATACCGATGCTCTACAAACGTTTTTTTTGCTCGTTTCTGTAATACTCACCATTCTATTTATAGTACATAAACTGGACTGGACATGGGGAGAGACCTTCACTAATTTGGTCAATGATCCCAATACTCAAATCTTCCATTTCGAAGGAAATGGCGGCAATGTGTTTTGGAAACAGTTTCTTGGTGGAGCCTTTATTGCTCTAGCTATGACAGGACTAGACCAAGACATGATGCAGAAGAATCTGAGCATAAGCA
>CAWVTM010000178.1:0-3061 GCA_963933305.1 uncultured bacterium | reverse complement strand
AATACAGAGCGTAAAGAGTATGTTTTTCATAGGGTTAGATTTTAGTGTGTAACGCTAAATGTAGCGGTTGTAGTATTTGACGACTATTTTGATTTTATACTTATCTTAATGTCGTAAGCGTAACTGTCTAAGAGGTCTTTGCCCTCTATTCTGTATTCTGTTCCCATTTCAGGCACGAAGTAGGGGAGCTTGATTACTCCTAAAAAATCATTGTCAGGCAAGGCTGTATCTACCATAGATTTGGTATCTAATGCCTTATAGCCTACAGTATTAAGTAGACGTTCTAAGGCTGCGTGTGTGCTATCCTCACTACCGTCTGTATCTATCTCTGTAAGACAGATGAAAGCTGTACAATCCTGACAGTCAAAATCTGTGCTGAGCTCTACGGAATCTAATGTGTAGTTGCTATGTGCGGAGTCAAATTCCATGGTCTCTAGTCGATAGCCATTGAAATACCAGATCTTGTCCTGTTGCGAACCAAAGAATATTGAAACGAGTATTTCGTCATTATTGCTAGAGAGTGTAGAGCGGTCTTCACTTAAGTCTATCGCTTTGATACTGACTAATTGTGCTGGTTGTAGCGGTACTTTGTTTTTCTTTTGGAAAAGGGCACAAGAACTTAGAATAAGAAGATATACTAGAATAATAGTGTTATGGGTAATCTTGTTTTTCAATGTGGTGAAGATACATTTAAATATAAAAAAAGGGTCACTTGCACTAAAGCAAATGACCCTTTATATTTTTATAACAATAGAAGTCTATGATTTCTTCTTATCTGAGCAGCAGCCTTTTTTAGTGCCGCATTTTTTTATTTCTTTAGGTTTACAGCAGCTGTCTAATGCGGCTTGCCCAGCCTTATCTGCAGCCATTTTATCTGTAGCATATCCTAGCTTACTAATGGTTGTATGTATGTCAGTAGCGGATACTTTATTGTCATTGTACCTTATAGTGAGCATTTTAGTCTCTGTGTTCCATTCTGCGAATGATATACCTGGTATGTCTAGAGCTGCCTCTATTTTGTCTTTACATTTACCACATTCTCCTTTTACTAGGATGGTTTCTGTGATGGTCTTGGCAGATACACCTACTGCGCATACCATTAATAGTGCTAAAAATATACTTTTCATGTTTGTTTTTATTTACTTGTTTTTTATTCGTTTGTCAGACTGAGTTTTGTTGCCTTAGCAGCAATGTACCGAAGTCTTATTTAAAAGGATTGCTGTATTCTTCATTAGTAAGGAACTCGTCGTCTGTTAAAGTCTTCAAAAATGATACCAAAGCTGCTTTATGAGCCTCACTCAGGTAAACTGAATCTTTGAGAGCGTGCAGATTCGGTGCATCGTTTGGGTCCACTGCACTGGTCTCATTCATGTCACTCAGGTAAAACTGCACTACTTCTTCCAGTGTACTGAATCTTCCATCATGCATGTAGGGAGCAGTCTTATCTATATTTCTAAGAGTTGGAGTTTTAAACTTATAGTTGTCCAAGGCATTCCCATTTGCTCCTCCACGTCCAAGGTCTCCATTGTCAGATAAGCCATTACTTAGGAATTCTCTTCGCAAGAAGAGTCCGCTACCTGTGCCGTGACAGTGAAAACAATCTGCACCAAAGTTTTTTGGTTGGTTGGGGTTTGGTTCGTCATGAATGGTAGTAGCCTCAGTGTTGAAAATAGTCAAACCTGTTTGTTCCTGAGTTGTGAATTCTTCTTGTCCCAGTATTACTCTATCATACTTGCTATTCCCAGATACTAAGCTCAGCATAAACTGCTCTAACGCCTTACCTAGCAACTCTTCGTCTATTTCAGTGACATTGTACGCTTTTTTAAATGCTTCAGTATACATGGCAGAGTTGTTTAGCTTTACGAGTACATTACCTATAGTCTCATCCATCTCTGTAGGATCTATTATTGGTTCGAGTGCCTGATGACGCAGTATATCTGACCTGCCATCCCAAAAGAACCCATCTAAGTGCCACATCAGATTTAGGATAGGCATAGAGTTTCGCTTGCCTATATCACCCCTTATCCCTATGCTAAAGGCAAGCTGATTGTCGGTAAACGCATCCGCTTGATTATGACAACTCTGGCAACTCTGCGTGCTATCTGCACTGAGTATCGGGTCATAAAAAAGCATACGGCCTAGCTGTACGCCTTCCTTCGTAAGCAGATTGTCACTTGGTATACGAGCAGGTGGGAGTATATTGGTAGGATAATTTAGTATATACGCAGTCGTACTAAATGGAGTATCTGGCACTTCATTTACTACATCTTTACAGCTGTAGATCCCTATCACTAAAAGTATGTATACAGCTATATTTTTCATTTAGATGTAGCACTAGTTAGTGAAAATACATCTACCATATTGCCAAATAACTTAGTAGTTACAGGATTAGAAACACTGTGTGTGGTATGTCCGTCAATGGCAAAGCTATACGTACTAGGTGCGGTAAACATCTCAGCAATATCATATTCTAATATTACCTCAGAACCAGACTCACCGTGAGTGAATTCGGTAGCTAAGACAAAGTCAGTTTTGTTTTGAGCTCCAGCAAGGTGAAAGCTAATACTTTCGTTACCTTCCATATCCTTACCTTCTATGGCAGTGAATATATATCCACTTGTCCATCCCCAATGTAGTGAGTTATTGTTAGAGTTGAGTGGGTGATCATTATCATACTGATTTGGATTGCCGTGATTCGTCTCAGAGTCTAACCCTACAGAGAAGCCTATGGAAGCATATGTGCCAAAAGGAACCTCTGTAAGCGTGAAAGTCGTCATTTCATTGTGAGCTTCTATAAGTGCGTACTGACTGTCCAGTACTACTTCAGTTCCTTCTTGGGTGGTAAGATAGAAACTTCCCAATAGGTAGGCATATCTGCTAAAGGTAGCTTTATTATTATCTCCTATTACATATTGAGTTCCTGTTATAAAATCTTGGTCACTTACAGTATGGTTTATAGTAAAATCCATAGATGCTGAAGAAGCTTCAGTTTCAGAATTTTTCTTTTCTGGTTCTAAAGGTTCATCATCCTTACAAGAAGTGAAGCCAATGATCAAAAGAC
>CAWVTM010000177.1:0-3140 GCA_963933305.1 uncultured bacterium | reverse complement strand
GCGAAGCTAATATAGCGAGTAAACCACTGCCGCAGCCCATGTCTAGTACAGCCTTGCCTTCACAGTCTAATCGTTCTAGGGCTATGCCACTCAATCGTGTAGTCTCATGGTGTCCCGTCCCGAAAGCCATCTTTGGGGTGATTATGATATCATGTTTATACCCACTACTTGGATGAAAAGGTGCTCTGGCCTGAATATGCTCACCTATAATAGCTTCTTTAAAGTTCTCTTCCCATGAAGCATTCCAGTTTTCATCTAACACATCTTTTATCTGCTCAGGTACTAAGCTGAATTTAGCAAGTAGTTCTAACGTACCAGATTCACTGTATGTGTCTGTTTTGCAATAGGCAATAAGCCTTCCCTTTTCATATGATGTTCCTTCATAACCAGACTTTTGTAGTAGGAAACTCACAGTCTCCTCTAGGTCTGGATCACAGATGATATGTACTGCTTTGTAGCTCATTTCTTTGTGCTACAATATTACGTTCTGTGAATGCTCATTTTGTTGGATTGGTTAATTTGTTGGTAATTGTTTTACTTCGTATTCAGATTCTTTGTTGCTTTGTTTGTTAGAAGATTAAGTCTAGATATATAAACATCTAGATGCAACCAAATAACTTGAAAAAAGAAGCCCAACAACAAGCACTCGCCTGGTATAAAAGCCGTGAATGGAAGATGTTTGCATTCCAAAAAGAATGCTTGGATTATTATTTTGAGGGTAAAAATGGTTTGTTAAATGCTCCTACAGGAAGCGGAAAGACATTTGCACTGGGTGTGCCAGTGATGCTAGCAGACAAACTCAAAGGAGATTACAAAGCAGGCTTAAAAGTACTCTGGATTACACCGCTGAAAGCATTGAGTGTAGATATTACCAACGCTCTTCAGGAAGCTGCAGATGAATTAGAAACTGGCTGGCGTGTGGAGCGAAGAAGCGGAGACGTGAGCTCTGCTAAAAAAGCTGCTCAGTTAAAAAACAGTCCTGATTGCTTAGTAACTACGCCAGAGAGCTTACAGATAATGCTTGCTCGCAAGGGATATGCAACTTTTTTTAAATACTTAGATGCCGTGATCGTAGACGAATGGCATGAGCTATTGAGTAGCAAACGTGGGGTGCAAGTAGAGCTAGGGCTTAGTAGACTAAAAGCGATAAAACCAGATTTAAAAATTTGGGGAATATCTGCTACCATAGGCAATATGCCAGAAGCTATAGATGTACTTATGGGTGATAAAAAGACGAGAGCCAATACTGCTATTGTTAAGTCTAAAATAAAAAAGAAGCTTAAAATGACTACGTTACTTCCTGCTAAAATGGAAGATATGCCTTGGGCAGGTCACTTGGGAGTCCGGCTATTGAAAAAAGTACTTCCAATTATAGAAGAAAATAGTTCTACACTTATATTTACCAATACACGAAGTCAAGCAGAGATTTGGTATCAGAAACTAATAGAAGAGTTTCCAGACTTAGCCGGGCGTATAGCTCTGCACCACGGTAGTTTAGGGAAAGAAGTGCGAGAATGGGTAGAATCCGCTCTGCATAAAGGGAGTCTGAAAGCTGTAGTAAGCACGAGTAGTTTAGACTTAGGTGTAGATTTCAGGCCTGTGAGTGCTGTGATACAAATAGGAAGTCCTAAAGGAATAGCTAGATTTTTACAACGAGCAGGTAGGAGCGGACACTCCCCAGAAGCTACGAGTAAGATTTATTTTTTGCCTACTAACTCCCTAGAGATCATAGAATCTTCTGCTTTGCAACGTGCCATAGAAAATGGATATATAGAAAGTAGGATTCCTGTAGTTCGGGCCTTTGATGTACTGGTGCAATATCTTGTGACTTTAGCTGTGTCTGACGGTTTTAGAGAAGAGGAGATCTACGAAGAAGTACGGAATACATACTGCTACCAGACCATCACACGAGAAGAGTGGGAGTGGGTACTCCGCTTTATCACCATAGGCGGAGATAGCTTGCAGAACTATGAGGATTTTAATAAGGTTAAGATAACCGATGGCTTATTTAAAGTAGAAAGTCGCAAGATCGCAATGCGGCACCGTCTGAGTATGGGGACTATAGTGGGTAATAGTGCTATGATCGTAAAACGCCAACGTGGAAAAACCATAGGAACTATAGAAGAGTATTTTATATCACGGCTCAAGATTGGTGACACTTTCGTGTTTGCAGGGCAGAGACTGGAGCTTACACGGGTGACTGGACTAGTAGCTTATGTAGTGCCGAGTACTAAGAAATCTGCAGCTATTCCCTCTTGGAGTGGAGGTAGAATGAGTCTGAGTAATGAGATAGCAGAAATGCTTCGCAAAGAATTTACACACTTGATGGATTTAGAAAACCTAAATAAAGAAGGTAAGAAAGTCCAAAGTCTACTTGCTATACAGGCACAGCGTTCTGCAGTACCATTGCCAGATCAGTTGCTCATAGAATATCTAGAAGATGATGATGGCCATCATGTATACATATATCCTTTTGAGGGTCGAATGGTGCATGAGGGTATGGCACTACTGCTGGCCTATAGACTAAGTAAGATGACCAAAATAAGTCTAAACTTAGGGATGAATGACTATGGATTTGAGATACTCTGTGACCAAGAGATTCCGCTTATGGAAGCCTTGGAAGAAGATTGGTTTGCTACTGATGGACTGCTAGATGATATTCAAAACAGTAGTAACATGACGGCCTTAGCAGGCAAAAAATTTAGAGAGATAGCTGCTATATCTGGACTTACCTTCAAAGGATATCCCAACAAAGAGGCGAAGGAACGCCACTTACAGAGTCACTCGCAGCTTTTCTTTGATGTATTTAGTGACTATGAGCCACATAACCTACTCTTACAACAAGCGTATGAAGAAGTGACTTACTACCAACTAGAGGTGAACCGTATCCGCACAGCACTCACTCGTATAGGCACTCAAGAGATAGTGATAAAACATCTTACAAAGCCATCACCACTTTGCTTTCCGCTCTTGGTGGATGGTCTCAATCGTGATCGCATCTCTAATGAGAGTATGGCAGAAAGAGTTAGGAGAATGTTGGAGGCCGATGTGTCGTGGTAAGGTGACGGATTATTCCAAAAAAAAGCAGTTTGAGCTCACACCCAAACCGCTTTTGTTTTACTGTTAATGTAATTGATGCT
>CAWVTM010000176.1:0-3186 GCA_963933305.1 uncultured bacterium | reverse complement strand
GTAGATGTAAGAAAAAGTATAATAATGCTACTGCACTATCTCTAGCAGCTCTATAGTAAATACCAAGGTAGAATATGCGGGTATATTGGCTCCCATAGCACGCTCACCGTATGCTAACTCTTGAGGAATATAGAGTTCCCACTTACTGCCTACTGGCATCATTTTAAGTGCTTGAGTCCATCCAGGGATTACTTGATTCACATTAAAACTAGCAGGCTGTCCACGGTCATAGCTACTATCAAACTGCTTACCGTTTATCAGTGTGCCTTTATAGTGCGTTTTTACCGTTTGACCATCTATAGGTTTTAGACCATTTCCTTCAGTTATTACTTTATACTGTAGTCCATTAGGAAGTACTTTGACTCCTTTTTTTGTTGCGTTAGCTGCTAGGAATGCTGTTCCTTCTGCAGTAGCTGCTGCTACTTGCTTTTCCTTTGTCTTAGATACGTAGGCATTGACCACTGCATTACTAGATGCTTCGTCCATGTTAGTATGATTATATTGGAGTACATCCTTCATCGCTTCTGTGAAGACAGCATAATTCAGCGTGTCTATACCTCCTGCTTTTAAGCTACTAGCTATATTCATAGCTACCGCATACGATACACTATCTATTTCTGTGGCTAGAGGCGTGTGTGAGTGTTGAGCGTGTGCGAAGTACGTAAAGCAAACAAGTAAAATTAAGGATGTGATTTTTTTCATGATGGCAAAAGTAATAAAGGCTGGGTGATTTTTCTAACCGTATTGAAGTGTCGGTTTTATATTCCTTCTAGTTTTTTTCTAAGCCGATCGTCAAAAACCTTAATGAGGTCTGCAGTATTATTCAGTCCACCAAAACAATGGGAGAGTCCCCGGCTGTTTTTGGGATTAGTTGTATGATATGGATACGGGTATTCTGTACTTTTCAATTTGCTATCTAGCAGATAAATACCATTACTAGACGGATCTGCTAAACTGCTATAATGGTTGCCAATGATTACAAAGTGCACCACATTAGTCTGTTTACTTACTTGGGCTATGTTTTCGTCTTTTAGTAGCTTGTAAGCTGAATAGGTATAGTTTTTAGAGAACAGTGAATCTAATTGTTCGCGAGAGTAGTCTTCAGGGCAACCCCTATTTATCACATAAAGAGTATCGTACCTGAGTCTATTAAGAGTAGCTCGGGCTTTCAATACATCTTCAGGAACAACTGCAGTCTTATTAAACTTGAAGTTATATGCTATGGTAAAATGATTCGGGATGGCGTCAAAGTATGTATTTGTTATTCCTTTATTAAGCGTATGACTATAGCCAAAGTCTATAGAGCTATTTTGATTACTGTGGATCTCTAGACCAACATATATACTGTGTGAAAACCGGTTAGATAATTCTCTCTGAAAATATACAGAAGGAATAGAATCTAGATACCCGAGGTATTTATTTTGAGCATTTATTATAAATGCGGGCTCGTACCCTAGAAGTATATTTAAGCCTTTTGATTGGCTAAGTGATCGTTTCACCGCTAAACGCAAGTGAATGTCTTCCATTGTCCTTTTTTGAGTCAAATTATCGTATTCATAAGAGTATCGCTTATAGCCTAGTTTACTCTGAAGGTAAGTTTTAGGTGCTACTCGATACGCAGCAAATATGTCTCCTCCAATACCGTAGGGTGGTCTACCATCATTGATCTTTCTAGCTGTAGCTATGGTCAGATATCCACTCACACCATAGCTTAGTTTTTCAGTTAAGATACTCGTATCCTGAGCTGAGAGAGTAAAGGTATTAAAGATGAAAACTATGACAATGAATGAATATCTCATACGATACTTCAAAAGTAGGCTGCACGGTTTATTTATCCCATAAAAACTTCTTAATCGCATGTTTAAATTCACCAAAGGTCAATACACTTGTTAAAGACGCATTTACACGTAATTTTGCCTACGGATTCTAAAATAGTATTAGAGGGGGAGGGTTTACGATTAACACGCGATGCAGATGCAACGCACATTTGTATTAAAATAATAGATGAGAAAATATAACATAGTAGGGGTGATGTCTGGTACATCCATGGATGGACTGGATATAGCTCATGTATCGCTCACGGAGCGAGAAGACGGTAAATGGGAATATAGCATAAATGAAGCTACCACTATAGAGTACGGCGAAAAGTGGAGATTAAGACTCTCCAAGCTTCGTCATCAGAACTCTATGATTTTTCACAAGACAGATCGATTTTACGGTCAGTTTATAGGTGAGCATATCAATACATTTTTAAAAGACAATAATCTAGAAGCTGACTTAGTAGCGTCTCACGGTCATACGGTATTTCACCAACCAGAAAATAACATTACCGTACAGATAGGTGACGGTAATAGTATCACAGCGTTCACTGGATTACCGGTAGTGACTAACTTTAGAGCTATAGATGTGATCTTAGGAGGTGAAGGTGCTCCATTAGTAGGTATAGCAGATGAGTTACTCTTTGGTGAGTATGATATGTGCTTAAATCTGGGTGGCTTTGCCAATATAAGTGGCAATAAAAATGACCAGCGAATAGCCTATGATGTGTGCCCGTGTAATATTATTCTCAATAGAATAGCACGTGAATTTGAGCAGGAGTACGATAAGGATGGAGAGATAGCAGAGCGTGGAGAGGTAGACTATGACTTACTCGGAGATCTCAATGCAGTAGAATACTATAGCTATGAGCCGCCTAAGTCGCTAGGTAGAGAATGGATAAGCACTCATTTTTGGGCAAATGTAAGAGCGAGCGAAATAAGTAAGGAGGATAAGATGAAGACGCTAGTAGATCACATTGCACAGCAGATAGGCAATAGTATAGAGGACATTTGCAGTGGTGAGGCTAGCGGGAAACGCATCTATATCACAGGAGGAGGAGCATTTAACAAGACGCTCATCTCACATATACGTATGCACACACTCGCAGAGGTGATAGTGCCAGATGATAGCGTGGTTAATTATAAAGAGGCTTTAGCCTTTGGCTTATTAGGCATACTAAGAGTACAAAACAAAACAAATGTAATAGCTGCGGCTACCGGTGCTAAGTCGGACTCTGTAAGCGGCAGTTTATACGGTAATTTCTCAAAATTAGTGTAATGGAAGATTTATTAAAAAAGTTTGAAAATAAGCGCCCGGAGATAGTCTTCGAATGGAAAGATTCTGAAACGGAAGCTGAAGGATGGGTAG
>CAWVTM010000175.1:0-3188 GCA_963933305.1 uncultured bacterium | reverse complement strand
CCTAGATTTAATCCTGCTAGATCTCGGTATCAGAGATGGTGATAACGGCTTTGAAATACTGAAAGAGGTAAAGTACAGAAGACCTCAAATAAAAATAATAGTAGTCTCTATGCATACGCAACAGGAGTACGTATCCAGAGTACAAGAACTGGGAGGAAACGGATATGTACCCAAAGATGCTGGTGCCAAAATATTGAAGGATGTAATAACTAGCGTATTCACTACAGACACTTTCTGTAATGCCTCTAATGCTGCATATTGCAATCCATTTAACAACCTATCTCCCACTGAAAACAGAATAGCTACACTCATTATCAAAGGAAAAAGTAACAAGGAGATAGCCGAAGAGCTAAACAGATCAAAAGAGACCATAGACACGCATAGAAAGAGTATCTATCGAAAACTAGATGTTCATAGCATAGTCCAATTTATAAAACTAAGTGTAAAATATGGTATGGTAACTGATACTGTAGAATAATAACCCCTATTTTTTATTTTCTTTGTACATCTACAATGAAAAAACAATTACTAATTCTACTCGTACTATTTTCCGCATGTGCTAGCACACAGCGAATATCTTATATCACTGGCGTATCCGAAGCCACTATATCACTGCCCGATGGTACTGAAACTGTATCTATAGTAAATAGAGTGCGACTAGCCTATCCAGCCAATAATTCTAACATCCTCTTGCTAAATGCAAATAATCCAGATTTGCTAAATGCTGCCTTCACTACTTTCAGAGGATCTATACGCCGTCAAAACTACCTGACAATCTTAAGCGAGTCTAATGAGTACAAGCATACTGCTAATGGTACGTATCCTACCGCATTGTCACCGGCAGATCTCAAGCAATCAAGCAAGGGAAGTGACTTGGTTATTTCTTTAGAAAAGTTCAGCCAACGCATAGAAGATAGCTATACACTAGAGATACGTAAACAAGATCTCGGTAATAGTACTTATAGAGAAATAGACATTTTCATCGCCAAGCGGAAGATAGATGTACAGCTAGGATGGAGACTATATGACACCAAAACAGGGGTGGTCATAGATGAATGGGAAGAAAGTGACAACTATTTTTACGAGTCTGAAGGACTTACTAGAGTACGAGCTACTCAGTTATTAAACACTAACTACAGACGCGAAATGCAAAACCTGGGCCGTAGCTACGGTACTCGCTATGCCTCTAGGATATCTCCTACTGCTCACCGCCAAAGCGTATCCATATACAGTGCAGGCAATGATGCTCTAGTAAAAGGTATGCTAGCCGTAAGAAGTGAGCAATGGACAGAAGCTCAGAAAATATGGGAACGTGGTCTGAAAAAAGAAGTAAAACCTAAAAAACGTGCTAAACTCCTCCATAATCTGGCTATAAATCAAGAACAACTAGGCAATAATGCCGCGGCACGAAAACTAGCAGCTCGGGCTGCAAGTGAACATCCGATAGGAGCCAAAACACAAAGCATCGTGGGTTTCGCTCCTAGAGATTACTAGCTTATGCTATGAGGTTCCGAGAGTATCTTTTTAAGCCCATAGACAATACCCCTATTATTCTTTGGCGTATCGTCTTTGGCTTAATTATGTTTTTTGAAACTTGGGGAGCTATAGCCGTGGGCTGGGTAAAGCAAGTGTACATAGACCCGCCTCTTTTTACCTTTAATTTTATTGGGTTCGAGTTTCTACAGCCACTCCCCGGATACGGCATGTATGTGTGGTTTGGACTACTCGGTATATTTTCACTGGGAGTCATCTTTGGGTATCGTTATAGGCTATCTATAGCGCTACTTACTATCGGCTGGCTAGGTGTATATCTCATGCACAAGACCTCGTATAATAACCACCACTATCTCATGTCTCTCCTCTGCCTGATGATGTGCGTACAGCCTGCTGGTAGAGCATTGAGCTTAGACGTAAGACAAGGCCGGATAACACCACTGTCCGTATGTTATAATCTGTATCTGCAGGTATTCGTATGGCTATTTCTCATTGTCTTTTTTTATGCGGCTATCGCCAAAATATATCCTGACTGGCTAGATGGAACTCCTCTTACACAGTGGCTATCGTATAAACGAGATACCGTTATCGGTTTCTTGTACCAATCTGATTTTCAAGCCTTACTTATGTCTTGGGGTGGAATATTTTTCGACTTACTCGTCATTCCGGCCTTACTCTGGAAACGGACCCGGACCTATGCTTTTTGGATAAGTGTATACTTCCATGTAATGAATAGTATCACCTTTCAGATAGGAACTTTTCCCTATATGATGATCGGTGCATGTGTACTCTTCTATCCTGCAGATAAGCTCCGCAAATGGTTTAGAATACGCAATGAATATAGCACAGAACTGGACGCTCCAAACCAATTGAATACAACACTTATTTCTGTAGCTTTCATTCTCTTTTTTGCGGTTCAAATACTGCTACCACTTCGACACTATACCCTCCCTGGAAATGTGTTCTGGACCGAAGAAGGACATAGACTCAGCTGGCGAATGATGCTTCGTAGTAAAACTGGAACTGCCACTTTTCGGATACTAAAAACAAATGGTACACAAGAAATACGTGATGCTAAAAGAGATATGACTTACAAGCAATATCATACGATGACTACTCATCCAGATATGATATGGCAATACTGCCAGTTTCTAAAAACCCAATATACTGACAAATGTGAGATATATGCCCGAGTAGACGTACGTCTTAACTTTCGCACACCGAAAACGATCATAGATCCAACCTACAATATGTCCAAAGCCAAGTGGCACCTCTTCCAACATGAGGAATGGATAACAGAAGGTCCCAAGTGGGAGGAGGAGTAGCCTTATGGGCAAGTACCCACAAGGTATTAAACTTCAAAATAAATAAATTTTAAATTCCTAAAAAGAACGACCCCGAGCAGTAAAGTAGCACCAATTCTTGGTACACTCTTCGATATACTAAAGAATAAGACGAAATCTTCCACTTATTGAGGAATACTAAGAATGAACAAAAAGCTCAGGATGGACAAATTATGCCATCCGATAGCTATCGTGATCCTCCCAAACCACTTCTGTGGCTCACATCTCCTGTATCTACTAAGTCGGTTAAACTCATTTCCAAAGCTTTACGGCTAAGTCCTGTTGGTCTAGGATTGAACTGGTGTAGACGCATCATCATATTCCCTATTGTTTCTGAGGCATCTTTTAATA
>CAWVTM010000174.1:0-3240 GCA_963933305.1 uncultured bacterium | reverse complement strand
CAAAAACCAAAAGTCCGCTAGAATTTGCGGGTATTGTAGCCCGCTCAGCAGAAGTGACTCTCGGTGTCAAAAAACCTTTATTATTTGAGAACAAATCTAAAATGGCATCTGAAGAAGGACTAAGTGTTCCAATTCCTACATTGTTCTGTGCCTTTAGAGTGAATAAAGGTCCGAATAATAACATCAAGAATAAAAATGAAACTAAAGCTTTTTTTAACATATTGGGATGATTTAAGTTTTTGATTATTTACACTATTTGACTATGGTTAAACGGCAAATTTGTGTCAAACTTAACACTTATTTTTCATTGTAAGTTCTCTTTTAATTTTTTAACTAAAGTAGTGCTTTAAAAATCTCAGAATATTGTCTTTGAAGTATTTTTTTTGACTTTTTAAAAGAGACAATCTTTTACTACCATTTGGCAAGAAGATTGAAGAATTTTATAATTTCTGTTGGATAAAAAAAAGCCGATTTTATTCGGCTCCAATATTTTGTTATTTGATTATAATTTTAAAATTTAATGATATTAAATTTTACGTGACGTTGAACAAAATTATGTGGAATTATTCCCAAATCTTTTTTGGATTCAATACACCACTCGGGTCAAATGTTTTTTTGATTCCTTTCATCAGTGTAAAGTGAATGGGATCTAGTACTTCATTCATATACTTTTTTTGAACTAGGCCTATGCCGTGCTCCCCGCTGATCGTGCCTCCTAGCTTTTTGCACAAGCGAAATATTTTACGAATAGCTTCTTCTAGATGTAGTCCATTCCATTGTTCATCAGTAAGTTCTCCCTTCAGGATATTGATGTGTAGATTACCATCACCTGCGTGGCCATAGCAGACACTCTCAAAACCATACTCTTGGCCTAGAGCTTTAGTACCTTTCATTAGTTCGGGTAGGTAAGCACGTTTTACTACAGCGTCTTCTTCCTTATAAATACCGTGTGCTTTTACCATTTCGCCTATACTTCGGCGAATCTTCCAGAGTTTTTCTTTTTGTTCTGCCGTATCGGCAAACTGCACTTCACTCGCATTATTGGTTTCCAATACTCCGTTTATCAATTCACATTGGCTAAATAGAGTATCCATAGCGTTGCCATCTACTTCTATGAGAAGATATGCTTGTGTGGAAGAGTCTTCAGTCATACTGAGCGAAGTCGAAGTATCACCGGGAGAGTGTTTCTCCACATACTGCACTGCACTCCGTTCCATGAATTCCAAAGCACTAGGACTTGTACCAGCTATAAAAAGTTGTGGTACCGCATTACAAGCATCTTGTATTGAGTCAAATTTAGCCAGCATAAGAAGATCGTGTTTTGGTAAAGGAAGCAGTTTAAATACTATTTTAGTCACTACGCCCAGTGTCCCTTCGCTACCTATCATCAGCTGCGTAAGATTATATCCGGTGCTATTTTTTAGTGTATCAGAGCCCGTCCATATAATTTCTCCGGTAGGCAGTACTACTTCTAGATTCAGCACATAATCCTTAGTGGTGCCATATTTCAGGGCTTTTGGCCCTCCGCTGCTGTGGGCTATGTTACCTCCTAGAAAACAACTTCCTTTACTCGCTGGGTCTGGCGGATAAAATAATCCTTTGGCTTTTACAGCTTGTTGAAAGACTTCATTAATCACACCGCTTTCCACCGTAGCCTGAAAGTTGTCTTCGTCTATATCTAGAATCTTATTAAAGTTTTCCATAGACAGCGAAATACCACCATCTACTGGTAAGCTGCCACCACTTAGTCCAGTTCCAGCACCACGAGGTGTTACTGGAATGTTATTATCTGTACAGAATTTTAAAATCTCAGAGATTTGCTCTACCGAAGTAGGCTTAGCTACTACCTGAGGTAAGTGCACCAAATCTTCTGTATAGTCGCTGGCGTAGTTTTTTAATTCTAGCTCATTAGTGAAAAGTATACTTGTATCTACTTTTTTTTTAAGATCCTCTATCCAGTCCATTTTAGAAATTATATGAAGGCAAAGTAATATAAAATGATTCACAGCGTATTATTAAAAAATGAGAATAAGGATTATTCTCTATTTCTCTCAATCTTTAGTATGCTCAAAAGTCTAATTGAGCTCAATTAGTATTAACTATGTAATTGACCTATTTTTTCCATCAGACCTTGTGATTATCGTTGTTTTATTTTAGTATAGTTGGTTATATCTGAACTAAAGTCTCTCGCCTTTCATCTAGTATGAAGATTTGCATCTCTAAAGAATAGTCGAACTCAGGTAGTTAGTAAATTTAAACAATGAAAAAATGTTTAGTACTATCGTTTGTTTTTTTGATTTCAGGTTTGAGCCATGCCTAGCAGACTGGACTCTAAAGTATACGTCTGCAGACTATGCTCTAATTCTGGAGAAAGGATGTTAATTAGAGACTATGGACGCATACGCTAGCAATGGAAGTGGCTATATCTATTAACAAGGATGTGGCTCTGAGATTAATATAATTCTAAGACAGAAAAAATAATTGCACACTCTTTTAACTCTTCTATCCATTCCATTTTAATATTCCATTATTATTGAAGAAAATTTATCAGAAGGATGAGAAACAAACTTTTACTATTACTAGTTAGCTGTACACTATTTACGTACAGTCAGAAGCGAGACATCGCACTCACTGACATATGGGCAAGCAGTACTTTTTACCCCAAAACCATCACTGGATTCGAAAGTATGAATGACGGTAAGTCTTATAGCGTACTAGAACAAAATGCTGAAGAATTTTCAGTAATCAATGCATATAACTACGTATCAGGTGACAAGACCAAAGAGATTATCAATGCCAAAGATGTTTTTAGAGGCGACAAAATAAGTTTTGATGCGTATCATTTTAACAATGACCAAAGTATTATTTTACTCTATTATAATTCGAAAGCGATTTACCGTCACTCTACAGTAGGAGACTTTCTGGTGTTTGATCTGGTTGGGAATATACAGCTTGGAAAAAGTGAAGGCGTGCGGTATCCTACGCTGAGTCCTATGGGAGATAAGGTAGCATATGTTAAAGATAATGATTTGTATATACTTGACCTTGTGAAAGGCAGAACTAAACGAATCACTAAAGATGGAGCGTATAATAGTATTATAAATGGAGCTGTAGACTGGGTGTATGAAGAGGAGTTTGGCATGAGTAAGGGATTCGAATGGAATGCGGATGGCACCAAACTAGCATATTACAGATTTGATGAAAGTGCTGTGAAGCAATGGCAGATGACTACCTATGGGA
>CAWVTM010000173.1:0-3243 GCA_963933305.1 uncultured bacterium | reverse complement strand
TTCATCAGTGCTAAGTACTTACATAAATGATAACGTTAATCTCAAATTCAACGGGAAAAATCAAAACCTTAGAGTTGATATTGTTGAATCAACCTTTGCAGAGACTATCATCCACTTCAAACCCATAAAGTGCCGTAGAAAACTAAAAACAGTGAGCATGGAGAATTCACTACTTCAAGCTCAATTTCCCAATCAAAAAAATATGGTACAGATTAACTACAAAGGAGAAATGTACAGCATGCTCTTGGGAGGAGTGAAAGTGTATGAGGAAGTAGCTATCCATTAATATCAGTTCTTTTGAAGGTGTACTTTTCTAATTTATATTGACATACACCCAAAACTACACTTTCTCGCTCTAATTTTCTGACAATTTTCTATTCACGAGACTCACTCCCTATTTACTTAAGTACTACCTTTGCAGACATGCCTTTTGAACTACAAGCACCCTTTGAACCTACAGGAGATCAACCCGAAGCTATTAAGCAACTAGTCCAAGGTGTGAATGACGGCTTACCAGCTCAGACTCTCCTAGGTGTAACTGGTAGTGGAAAAACATTTACTATGGCTAATGTGATACAGCAGACGCAGAAGCCTACCCTTATCGTAAGTCATAACAAGACTCTGGTAGCTCAGCTCTACGGCGAATTCAAACACTTTTTTCCGAACAACTCTGTACAATATTTCGTGTCCTACTACGACTACTATCAGCCAGAGGCATTCATCCCCAGTAGTAATACCTACATAGAAAAAGACCTGAATATCAATGAAGAAATTGAAAAAATGCGACTACAGACTACCTCCGCTCTCCAAAGTGGCCGTAGAGATGTGATAGTAGTAGCATCTGTGAGTTGCATTTACGGTGCCGGTAATCCGAATGACTACGAGGATAGTGTGATACGTATCTCGGTAGGGCAAAAGCTAAATAGAAACACCTTACTGCAGGCACTAGTAGCCAGTTTATACTCCCGTACAGCAGCAGACTTTAAGCGAGCTACTTTTAGAGTAAAGGGAGATACTGTAGACGTTTACTTAGCCTATGACGAAGTAGCATTGCGGGTAGGATTCTTCGGTGACGAGATAGAAGAGATAGAAACCATAGATCCCATGACGGGTGCTCGTATCAGTGTATTGCAAGATGCAGCCATATTCCCTGCTCAGCTCTTTATCACACCAAAAGACAGGCTTAATAATGCTATCATCCATATACAAGATGATATGGTGAAGCAAGTAGAATACTTCCAAAGCGTAGGTAAACCACTAGAAGCTAAGCGTCTACAAGAGCGTACGGAGTTTGACATGGAGATGATGCGTGAGCTAGGCTACTGCAGTGGTATAGAAAACTATAGCCGCTACATGGACGGCAGAGAACCTGGTCAACGACCATTTTGTCTTATAGATTACTTCCCAGATGACTACCTTATGATAGTAGATGAAAGTCATGTGACGCTGCCTCAGGTACGTGCTATGTATGGAGGTGATAGAGCTCGAAAAATAAACTTGGTAGACTATGGTTTCAGATTGCCTGCTGCGTTGGATAACAGACCACTAAAATTCGAAGAATTTGGCGAAGTAACTAATCAAGTAGTCTATGTAAGTGCTACACCTGCAGACTATGAGATTAATGATAGTGAAGGCGTGATAGTAGAGCAAGTGATACGACCTACAGGACTGCTAGACCCTATCATAGAAGTACGACCAAGTACCAATCAAGTAGATGACTTACTGGAGCAAATAGACGAGCGGATAAAAATGGGTGACCGTGTGCTGGTGACTACCCTTACCAAGCGTATGGCGGAAGAGCTCGATAAATACGTCCGAAATTTAGGGATATCAGCCACCTACATACACTCCGAAGTGAAGACTATGGACCGAGTAGAGATCCTCGATAGACTGCGTGCTGGAGATATAGATGTACTCATAGGTGTAAATCTACTGAGAGAAGGACTGGATCTTCCAGAAGTGAGTCTAGTAGCTATACTGGATGCGGATAAAGAAGGATTTCTTCGCAGTGAGCGAAGTCTCGTACAGACTGTAGGTCGTGCCGCTCGTAATGTGAATGGAAAAGTAATCATGTACGCTGATAAAATCACAGATAGTATGCGTAAGACTATAGATGAAACTGAGCGAAGAAGACTCGTACAGATGAAACACAACGAGGAGCATGGTATACATCCGGAGACCATCATACGAAGCAAGGAATCTGTCTTTGAGAAGAAAGATAAATCTGCTCTAGAGAGAGTGACTAATCCATACGAGAGAAGAGAAAGTCCGATGAGTATAGCCGCAGATCCAGTGATGCAGTATATGACTAAGGATGGTGTGAAAAAAGCACTGGAAAGCACTAAAGCTCAAATGCTGAAAGCGGCCAAGGAAATGGATTTTATGGAAGCTGCTCGCTTACGGGATGACATGAATGAGCTAGAGCTGAAGTTGAAGGGGATGAAGTAATTTCCCAGTACCTGATCTTAGTTTCTGTACGGAATTTATTTGGCGTATTTACTCGTGTACGTTAGAGGAATAGCATTGTTACTTTTCGTAAGAGTGTATTTTCATATGCCCCTGTATAGTTGGATAAACCAACAGTTCAAATCATTCCTTGACAGACCCAATAGATGGGAACTAAAAGTACCAAAGACCGACAATAATTATTTTCCAATAGGTATTGTTCTGTCTTAGTTTTCATACAATTCTGTTTGCACCGAATCACTCAAACTGACAAAATATATAATCGAAATTTCAGTATTTTTTGAATGCAAATCCAGATTTGATCTGCCAATACAGCTGCCTCCTAAAATAAACTCCCTTGCTCCCCACCAGGAACAGTAAGGTTATATCCCCACTCCTTATTTATCCGCTCAGCTAGTCGAGCACTGAGCATCTGTAGGTCTTTCTCTACGGTCTGATGTATAAAGATATTTATCTGTTCTATCCCTTGCTCTTTCCACTCTGTGAGTCGCTCAAACCACTCATCTAGCCTATCTACATCACTCGGATGATTGGCTCCTGTGAAACGAATAAAGCACTGATTATTAGTGAGTCGCATATGGATAATATCTCTACGGCCTGCAGTATCTGTTATAGTATGACACACCTTGTTCTGTGCTAGCATGTCATTCAGCTCTTTGGCTATGGAAGCATCCGTATACCAGTCCGTATGACGCAGCTCTACACTAAGTGGCACATCTGTAGGCCATTGCTCTATAAAGTGTGTCAAGTCTTCAAAATTTTTCGGTCCGTAGTTTT
>CAWVTM010000172.1:0-3277 GCA_963933305.1 uncultured bacterium | reverse complement strand
ACTTCTACCTAGTTATTTTGGAGTGTATACTGATTGTCCATCTGTTTAGAGTAATAGATTGCAAGATTAAGAGTATAAATGACTAAAAAACCGACTTCACAAACTTCACCACTACTGCTTCTCCCCCAGCCTTAGCTCGTACAAAATAGATGCCATTAGCCAGTCCATCTAGTTTAATACTTGTGACGTCATTCTTTAGTTCTTCTACGGCTACACTACGGATTAGTCTGCCCTGCATGTCCAGCAACTCTATCTTATCTAGTTTTCTGTCTTTTACAAATACCGAGATAGAATTACTACTCGGATTAGGATATACACTCACACTAGATAAATCTACGTGTGAGCCCTCTATCAGTGTGTTTTTGGTAATGAGCCAGTAGTTAGGGTCAAACTCGAGATCTTGCACTTTGAAACCTAAGTCCACCACTATAATATCCTCTGTAGTGCTATGATCTATGGTAAATAAACTATCTCTCCCTGCTCCCACTGCTCTCATCTGGATGGTAAGCGGAAAAAAGGATACTGAAGGATGTGACGTAGACTGATTTATCGTTAATCTGATCTTTCTGTCTGATATTCTATTCCACCTAGTAGTTAGTATAGGGAAACCCTCTTTGTATACATACCTGTCAAAAAATGGGTCCAAGTCCATCCCACTAGATGCTTCTATGGCATCCTGAAAATCTTGTGTATAAGCAAATCCATAGCATAAATCTGCATATGCCATATAGTTTCTAGTCCCTGCAAAAAAGGCACTATCTCCTACCTCCCACCGCAACTGGTGAAGCACTGCACTTCCTTTACGGTAACGAATATCTCCGCTAAAGAGCACATTCAAATTACTAGTATCGTACGCATATACAGACCCTCCATCATTCCGTATAGTGCGGGTAATACTCTCTCTGAGGAATTCATGAAAAAACGCTTTAGGTTTTACTAGCTCTCGTGCTATGGCATTGGTATAGGTAGCCCAACCCTCATTCAGCCATAGGTCCTCCCATGATCCGCAGGTTATTTTATTTCCAAACCATTGATGTCCTAGTTCGTGAGCCATTAGATCAAAATTAAGTGACGCCATAAAACTCATCGTCTGATGCTCCATTCCTCCACCACGAGTAAACATGGCATGTCCGTACTTTTCGTCCTTGAATGGATAATCACCAAACAAGCTGTCAAAGCCACGCATCATTCCATCTATTTCCCACCGTAACGTATCTGCCTCAGACTTATAAGTCGGGTAAATATAATCAAGCATATATACACTATCTCCCCTTGATAACTGTATATAATGACTCTCTTCGTAGTAATTAGTCACCGCTACTGCTACGAGATATGTGGCTACAGGATACCTGTGTTTCCAGTGGTAAACGAGACTGTTATCCGCTAAAGTATCTACCGCTTCCAGTGTTCCTAATCCTGCCGCCATATTCCCCTCAGGTATGGTGATTTCCATGTCAAAGGAATCTATCTTATCATACAGCTGCTGCTTACACGGCCACCAACCGTACGCACCATATGGCTGTGATAGTGTCCATGCTATGGGTCCTGCTGGCTGATTATCAAAAGTAAAGGCACGCTGATCACTCTTACTTGGATCTCCTCTATAATAGACTGTACTGTTAAGCCTATCGCCTGTCTGGCTAGTAGGTATAGTTATCGTCACTGCATTATTCGTTGTGCTATAGTCCGTGATTCTCTGTCCATCTACCCATACCGAGTCTACTATCATATTACTGGTGAGATCATAGGCTATCTGAGTAGCGTCATCTTCTAATAGGCTAAGTTCTGTATAGATATTCCCTACTATGTTTCTCACGCTAGGGACTATATCCAATGTCATTTTCTGATACGTGACATCGTACTCACTTCCAGTGCGTTTACTTTTAAAATTTCGGATACCTTCATATGCTGCTCTCTCCCCTTTTATCAGTGCCTCCATGTCTTGGGCATACAGTGTATGCATCAGCATACTTATTAAAAATAGTATTACGTACCTCATCCTATTCTCGCAAATCTATGCTAGTAAGTGTATTCTCCATCCATTCTCTCCATCATATTTTAGTCGGATAATAGTTCTTCTTTAAAATCACAAATTGAAACCACTCTGTTTTTACGTTCTACTGCACACCGAAAATACGTCAGAGATCTGTGCATTAACCGTTTTACAATTTGGTTTAAAGCAAAAAATCCTAATTTTTGGGTGATTTCAAACAAGAATTGGTATAAACACTTAATTTGCAAGCCATATGACAAAATTTTCATTTGTATCAGCAGTATTGATATCCAGTTTATTTCTGTTTCAATATCAACTACACGCTCAGGATACACTCCGCAATAAGAAAGATGGCAACTACCTATTTACCATCAAAAAAGACATAGAAGCCAATGAAGTACAAAACCAAAACCGTACAGGTACGTGCTGGAGTTTTAGTGCTCTTAGTTTCATAGAGAGTGAGCTTATCCGTATGGGTAAAGGCAAGCATAAACTCAGTGAAATGTACATTGTACGTAAGGCGTACGAGGACAAAGCTGAAAACTATGTGCGTATGCATGGTACGGCTAACTTTAGCCAAGGTGGTGCATTTCACGATATCCCATACGTGATTAGCAAGTACGGGATAGTGCCTCAGGAAGCTTATAAAGGACTAGACTATGGACTAGAAAATCACAATCATAGTGAGATGGAAGCGGTGCTAAAAGGCATGCTAGACGCCGTCATTGCTAATAAGCAAAGAAAACTAACTACTAGCTGGAAAAAAGCTTTCAATGCTGTACTGGATTCTTACTTAGGTGCAGTGCCAGAGAATTTCACATATAATGGGACTAGCTATACTCCTATGAGTTTCGCTAAAAGCCTAGATATGAATATGGATGATTATGTAATTATCACTTCATTTACACACCACCCGTTTTATGAAAACTTTGTGCTAGAAGTGCCGGATAACTGGATCTGGGCACAAGCGTATAACCTTCCTCTAGATGAGATGATGGATGTAATGACAGGAGCCATGAATAACGGTTATGGTCTGGGATGGGCTGCAGATGTGAGTGAAAAAGGATTCAGCTTCAGAGATGGACTAGCAATAGTGCCAGAAGATGAAGATGCTCTTAAAACCAAAGGGAAAGATAACAAAAACTTCAGTGATGCTGGAGCTGTGAAAGTAGGTACTCAGTTTGATACTCCTGGACCAGAAAAGACCATTACTCAAGTGATGCGTCAGGAAGCTTTTGACAATTACCTGACTACGGATGATCACGGGATGCACTTCACGGGTAT
>CAWVTM010000171.1:0-3299 GCA_963933305.1 uncultured bacterium | reverse complement strand
TTTCTCCTATGCTTCCAACTGGTATTTGGGTGCAAACAGGAGCCAAAACATATGAAACAATAGTTCCTTTGGATGGAGAAATTTCCTCAGCAGTGATTACATTAACTGAAAATTAAAACGAATTGATTTTTTTCTTAAAAAACTCTAAGCTAGTAGTGCAAATAACACTACTAGCTTTTATAGTTAGTTGTACTAAGCAATTAGATTTAAAGCTTGCTCATAAACACAGCTATTTTGTTTACGGTGAAATTGATAATAAGAATTCTAGAGTTTTTATTTCAGATTTAGCTAGTACTGATCAAAGTTTTGTGAAGAGTGCACGCGTTTATATCGAACAAAATGAGGTTAGACACCAATTTCAATTAACAGATTCTTTGTATGAACTTAGAAATGTGTACTTGGAACCAAATTTTCCTTACACACTAATCGTTGAGATTAACAATGAAAGAAGTATCTATTACGGGATGCTTCCTGACACAGTAAAAAAAGCTAATCTAGTACTCAATCAGATTAAAGATTTTAGGTATGAATTTAAATTAGATATAGAAGTTGAAGAGCCATCGTCAGATTATGGATTTATTTGGGGTCCGACTAATTATTATAATAATCCAATTAGCTATGGTAGGGGTTTGAGTTATGCTTATGAACCAACTTTTTTTAAAAAAATTGCTAACAATGAATTCTATGTTGCAAGAACAAATCCATTACTCTACAATACAGATTATTATTCTACTGTAAAAAGGACTAGTGCTTCAACTATTGATGCTTTAAAACTTGATTCTAAAGTGTTTGACAATAAATTTAATCCATTGTATATAAAGCATAATCCAGAAATTGATATAGTTAATGATAAGTTTATTTACCGTATTTATGAAACGGTTTCTATTCAAACCAATACTGTAAGAGTAGAAGATTCTACATCGCTTTTGATGAAATGCAATATTTATTCAGATAGTGGTACTGAGTTAAATGAAGAAACGTATAAAAATTTGAGATTTAATATATCATTTGCTAACGAGAGAACCCCTTCGTTTGATATCTCTATGGGCAAGACTAACCCGACGACTATATCTCTAAATCAGTTGTCATATTTACTTAACTGGGGATCTAATGATGATTTAGATTTCAATGAATTATTAAATAGACCATTTACACTCTGGATCCAGGGAGAGGATACCGATGGAAGGAGAGTAGGCTACTTGGAGGATTTTACCTTAAATAATTTATCTAGTACTAAGGAATTAACAATAAACTTATTAAAGGAATGAGATATAAGCTAGTACTTATACTCATTTCTTTGTTTTTAGGCTTACAAGCCCAAACAACCCTAATCTTTCAAGATTTTCACACCAAAGAACCGATCTGTAATGTATACTTGGATGCGGATGGAGAAAAGATATTTAGTGACTGTAATGGTATAGCAGTGCTTACTAAAGCGGCTAAGAGTTTGACTACAAGTCACGTATCCTATAAAGATACTACTATATCTATAACTTCAGGCGAGCAATTAGTGCTACTGCAGTCCCTAGCCATAAACTCACCTACGGTGTATATACGCAAGAAGCAATCCACTGATAAAATCTATATACCTGCTAAGCAGCTCGAGTCTATACCATACCTGATGGGGCAGCGAGATGTCATGAGTTATATACAGACACTGCCCGGGGTGAGTAATGCCCAAGAAGGGAATACGGGGCTTAATATAAGAGGAGGTAGGGCAGATGAAACACTTATACTGCTGGATGATGCACCTATCTATAATCCAAACCATGTGTTTGGCCTTTTTTCGGCATTTAACCCTGGCGTAATAAAATCGATAGACTTCTACAAAGATAGAATGCCTAGTGAATATGGTGGCCGAAATGCAGGCATACTAGCAGTGAACACTAAAAATGGTGATTTTCATAAACGGAACCTAGAAGCTAACCTAAGCCTATTGGGTGGAGATATAAGCAGCGATGGCTATCTCCTAAAAGATAAACTGAGTTACAACATAGGCGGCAGAGCAAGCTATGCCAATCTTATAAAATATTTTACACCAAGCCTAGAAGCGGGTTATTATGATGTAAATGCTAAGCTAACTTATAAGCTAAGTGATAGGGAGTATGTTTCTGCATCTTTTTATCATAGTAATGATAAATATAATCAAGAAGCAGACCGAGGAGATTTTGTACTCTTTTTTAGTCAAAGTGCTTGGAGTAATACGGCTGCAAGCGTGAAGTGGTACAAGGCTATGGACAATGGCTGGAATGCCAAGGCTATTTATAGTTTCTCAAGATTAGAAAATGAGAAAGCTTCGGTCTACGAAAATGTAAGCACCTTTGATACCTACCAAGAAATGGGTGTATACCATGCCAAAGGAGTGCTTAGCAAAAACTGGGGCAACTGGGATGTAAATTATGGAGCGGAAGCTTCTATCTATAGTAGCAACTCTGTTCTTCGTAACGGAGATACCTCTTTTGCATTCATACCACAAAGCACTAGTACAGAATTTGCGGCATTTGGAGAAGCCACATATAGTTGGCAGAGTTGGCGAGCTAGACTAGGTGCTAGAGTAAATGGTTATGTAAGTGAGAGTAAGAACTATCTAGTACCAGACGTTCGAGCATCTATAACGAAAACGTGGGGGCAGAATTCGGCATATCTATCTGTAGACCGCACCTCTCAATTTGTATTTCAACTCTACGAGACATTTATGCCCGTAGCATCTGATTTTTGGATTACGACAAATGATAAACTAGGGCCGCAGATAAGCAATATGGTTTCGCTAGGCTTTGATGGCAGTTATAAAAAGCTAAACTTCGGCATAGGTGCTTATGCCAAGCGATATGAAGGAGCAGTGGACTATGCTGATGGTGCAGTACTCTACTCAGACTCAGACTACTCACAATATTTGGAGCCAGTTAATAGGCGGTCTATAGGCATAGAGTTTAACGCATCGTATGTGAGTAAGCGAATAAGTCTAGATGCTAACTACACATTATCTAAAACTACATTGCAAGGAGAAACGATAAATAGAGGAGAGCGTTATCCTGCTTTCTATGATAGACCGCACCTGCTCAATGCAGGTTTTACGTACAAAAGCGGCAAGAAATTTTCGTTCACTGCTAGGCAGTACCTGAGTAGTGGAAGAAATTTAACGTTTGATTACTTATTGCCCATTGTGCTGGTTTCTAGCCGCAATGAGATTCGATTGCCTATGTATCACAGACTAGACCTAGGAATGCATTGGGACTATCAAAATAAGAAGCATACCAATAGGAGTTCTAGGTTATCAGTTTCTGTATACAATGCCTACA
>CAWVTM010000170.1:0-3335 GCA_963933305.1 uncultured bacterium | reverse complement strand
TATATGGTAGACAGGCGGAGAAGTATCTTACTGAAAGGGGGGTGAAACATACGGTAAGCAAATCTTTTGGTGTGGATATAGCAAAGGAAACGGAGTCTTACAGTGATCAGGTAAAAGCAGATGTAGTTTTTGTGATGGTAGAATCTAAATATACGTATTCTTTTAAAGGGAGGCACCTGAAGCATTGGTTGAAAAGTGGGAAAGTATCACTGATGACAATCCCTATTACTAGCTAAGGACAGAATTGGTGAACTATTAAAGACCTGCTCCTCGGAGAATTGTTCCGGCGGCTGGTTGGGCAGTAGGCATGATTATAAGTTCATTTATATTTACGTGCTTTGGTCTACTGAGTATAAACCATATGGCATCAGCTATATCTTGAGCTACCAAATTTTCAAAACCTTCATATACGTTTTTAGCTTTGGCTAGATCTCCATCTAATCGTACTATAGAAAACTCAGTCTCTACAGCACCTGGATTTACACTAGATACACGTACGCCAAATTCTGCTAGTTCTATTCTCATGGACTTATTAAGTGCATCTACCATGTGTTTAGTGCCGCAGTACACATTGCCTCCTGGGTAAACTTCCTTTCCAGCTATGGAGCCTATATTTATGATATGACCCTTGGTCTCTTTTAGTAGTGGTATTACAGCTTTAGAGATGTGCAGTAAACCTTTTACATTGGTATCTATCATGGCATTCCAGTGGTCTAAACTACCCGTTTCCAAGCTTCCAAGTCCAGCAGCTAGACCAGCATTATTTACCAATACATCTATTTTCTTCCAGTCCATTGGGAGGTTAGCTATGTACTTACTTACGGTATCAGCTTCACGCACGTCAAGGTGCATGAGGTGTGTTTTTATTCCGTATGTATTGGTTAATGCTAGGGCTTGCTGTTCTAGTCTGTCCAGTCTGCGTCCGTTAAGTATGAGGTCATATCCTTCCTTGGCTAATGTACCTGCAGTAGCTTTTCCTATGCCTGAGGTAGTGCCTGTGATAAGTGCTATCGGCATTATTTCCCTTTTCCTTTGAGCATTTCGAGTATTGCTTCATCACTCATATCCAGCATCCCGGAGGTGAGTATTTGCTTCACTTCTTCCGCCTTGGGATCATTGGGGTATTCTGTTAAAAACTGTTCGTAGTATAGCTGAGCTACCTGTACATCGTTTAGGTATTCCCACCCTATGAATCCTGCTCTGTATATAAGATTCGGGCGTTTTTCATTTTCAGGATAGTTCTTTATGGCAGTGTCTAGGCTAGCTATTGCTTTAGTGAATCTGCCAGTAGCGGTGTAAGCCATGGTTAGTCTTTCATAGTCCTCTGTCTTTAGATTAACAGCTGAAGTTACTTTGTCTTCATAGAGCTTTACTATATCTTGCCACTGAGCAGCGGTAGGAGGATTGTCAGTATCTAATATTCTGCTAATAAGGGTATCTACTTGTTCATATGCTGGTACTTTACCGTGGAGTATGGCTAAGTTTATCGCAGCATTTCTAAACCTGTCTGTACTGTCGTCTCTTGAGAGATATTCTATAAGTAGTGGCATTGCTTCTGCACTATTGTTCTCGTAGAAGTAGTATTGACCAGCAGCGTATAAATAATTATTAGCTTCAGCATCAGTATATTTTAAGCCGTAATTTTTATGAAGTGTGGCTAGTTCTGCAAGCCCTTCTTTGGTGCCTGTTTTTTCTGACTTTTCAAATTCTGATATTTCCATCTTCATTGCGTCTTGACTAGGAGTACAAGCTACTGCCAGTAAAATGATACTGATGTATAGGGTTGTTTTTTTCATATGTGATTATTGTTTTTAATATTGATTGGTACGCAAAAGTACTAATGTACAAGCATCTAGTGTTTTAATATTTTTGGCCTTTGCCATTTCTTCTAGGGCAGAGTTTTCGGTCCCAGGATTAAATATGATTCTTTTGGGTTTTAGAGCGAGAATTTGATCATAGAATCCTTCCTGTAGTGTAGGATTGATGTAAAGTGTGATGGTATCAAATTCTTGGCTGTTTGGCCACTCATTGAGTATGGTATAGTCGCCTATGGTTCCTTTTTTAATCCCATAAGGCACTACTTCATGCCCGAAATCGTGCAGCATTTCTGTAGCTATGTAGGCATAGCGTTCTGGCTTAGGAGTAGCTCCTATGACTAGGGTCTTCTTACTCTGCGGCATATCCTAGATAGTTAAATGGGGTGATATTTCTTATCTCTGCCTTCACACTCTCCGGTAAGTCTAGTTTCTCTACGAAAGTCTTAATAGAGGCTTCATTGATACCATCATTAGTTCTGGTGAGGTCTTTGAGGAGCTCATATGCTCCAGTTACTTTTTCTCTTCTAAGTATCGTCTGGATAGCTTCCGCGGTTACAGCCCAGTTTTTATCTAGGTCTGCATGGATAGCATCTTCATTGAGAATGAGTTTACTCATTCCTTTTCCCAAGCTTTTGAAGGCTATGAGCATATGAGAAAGAGGTACCCCTACATTTCTGAGTACGGTACTATCGGTAAGGTCACGTTGTAATCTACTGATGGGTAGTTTATTGCTGAGGTGGTCCAGTAAAGCGTTAGCTATTCCAAAGTTTCCTTCCGCATTTTCGAAATCTATCGGATTCACCTTGTGAGGCATAGCACTGCTGCCCACTTCTCCTGCTATGATTCGTTGTTTGAAAAAGTCCATACTGATGTACTGCCATGCATCTTTAGCAAAATCCATAAATATCACATTGATACGTCGCATAGCATCAAATACTGCAGCTAACTGATCATAATGATCTATTTGAGTAGTAGGGTAACTGCGTACTAGTCCTAGATTAGCCACTAGCTCATCACCAAATGCTGGCCAGTCTATCTGAGGAAAGGCGAGTCTGTGTGCATTGAATGATCCTGTAGCTCCTCCGAATTTAGCACTGATAGGAGTTTCTATGAGTGTATCCAGCTGTACTTTTATTCTTTCTGCAAATACGGCAAACTCTTTGCCCACCGTGGTAGGTGTAGCCGCTTGACCGTGGGTACGACTAAGCAGAGGTACTTTTTTCCATTGCTCCGCAAAGGAAGTAAGAGACTCGTGCAGCTGCTTTATGTTAGGGATGATTACTTCGTCTATACCCAGTTGTAAGCTAAAAGGGATAGCAGTGTTATTCACATCCTGACTCGTAAGCCCAAAGTGTACGAACTCACTGTATTCTTCTATTTTAGTACCTTTTAGTTTCTCTTTGATAAAGTATTCTACTGCTTTCACATCGTGATTGGTAGTCTTTTCTATGTCTTTTATTTCTTGAGCATCTGCTTCGCTAAAATTAAGATATAAGCCTTTCAGAAAGTCAGTGTCCG
>CAWVTM010000169.1:0-3335 GCA_963933305.1 uncultured bacterium | reverse complement strand
AGGGCTTGTCTTCGTTGAATTTGTTGTTCGTTTAACTCCATTACTCTAAAAATGAGTGCGAATATAATTTTAGGATAGTCAGATTACCGTTATTTACTCCAAAATGGGGCAACTTATTATTGGTATTAATGGTCTTTTGTAGAATTGGACGTTTATTTTTGTTATCGAATGATAAAAAAGGGATTGGTGATTTTCATACTGCTATGTGCTACAATGTGCATAGCTCATGAGCCCATCCGAAGGGATAGCATACTAAAGCCTATGTATGAGTTCGTACCTAATGCTGGGCAGTGGCACCCAGCTATACGGTATAAAACGGACATCCCGTTTGGCAACTTGTTGCTAGAAAGTGATGCTCTGCACTACTTGCTTGTCCATCCAAAAGACTATAACAGGATAAGCAAGTGGCAACATGATAACCCAACAAAGACGAATGACGAGATACCCAGAATGCACAGTGTTCGTATGCATTTTTTAGGAATGGAGTATGCACCTCAATTGCAGTCAGCACACCTTCAAAAGCACTATTATAACTATTATCTGGGCAATGACCAGACCAAGTGGGCAAGTGAGCTGCACCCATCCGTACAGGTCAAGTATGAAAATGTATATCCAGATGTAGACCTGGAGATAGTAGGACAAGGCGGTTTAAAATATCAGTGGGTAATACAAAACCCAACACCAGAGAAACTAGCCAAAATACAAGTATCTATAGAAGGAGCTAACAGTATAAGTCTAGAAAACGGCAAAATAATAATATACACATCAGCAGGTAATATCACAGATAATCACCTCTATGTATACCAAGAGATAGGTGACGCAGTAGTGGAACTAAATGCTCGTTATGTATTAATAGACAGCGTTTTAGGATATGAAGTACTGAGCAGCATCAATCCAAACTACCCCCTCATTATAGATCCCGAACTTATTTTCTCAACTTACTCGGGTTCTACAGGAGATAATTTTGGGTACACGGCTACTTTTGATAGTAAAGCAAATCTATATGCGGGAGGAATGGTAAAGGTGATACCTGGATTAAATGAGACGTACCCCGTCACATCAGGTGCCTTTGATGTTAATTATAATGGTGGTAGTGGAGGTTTTCCTTGCGATGTATCCATATCTAAATATGATAGTGCAGGTACCAGACTACTTTGGGCTTCATATCTAGGTGGGAGTCACAATGAGTATCCGCATAGTTTAGTAGTAGATCGAAATGACGATTTGATTATTTTAGGGACTACATATTCTACTAATTTCCCTGTAGACAGTTTGAGCTATGATAATACGCTAGGAGGCGGTGCAGATATATACGTAGCTAAGCTAAGTGAAGACGGTGCTTCTCTGCTCGGCAGCACCTATATAGGGGGCAGTATGGATGATGGACTGAATCAAAACGCAGATTTGCAAAATTTCTATGCAGACGATTTCAGAGGAGATATAATCACCGATGATGACAATCATATTTTTGTGGCAACGACTACTTTTTCTGATGACATACCTATTATAAATGCAATTCAGTCTGTGAAGGCTTCAGCATATGACGGTTACCTTTTTGAACTTTCTTCTAATCTGAAAAAGTTAGAGTGGGGTACATTCTTAGGAGGAAATGGTAGTGACGCATTTTATAGTATAAAATTAGACCAAGGAGACAACATTTATATAGGCGGTGGAACTACAAGTACAGATTTGCCAGCTACCGATACATCAATAGGTCCTTTGCATATTGGCGGAGTAGACGGCGTATTAGCTATACTTAGCAAAAAAAATAAGCAACTCAAGAGATTGAGTTATTGGGGAACAGAAAACTACGACCAAATCTATTTTATAGATCGCGATGTAGAAGGGAGGATATATGCGACAGGACAAACAGCTGGAGCAATTACAAAAACACCAAATGTATATGGAGAGAGCAACAAAGGCCAATTTTTGTTTAGAATAGATACGTTATTACAGACTCAAGATTTTGTTACTACATTTGGCAATACAGATAAAACTCCCAATCTAGCGCCAAGTGCTTTTTTAGTAGATGTATGCGGCCATATTTATTTTTCAGGTTGGGGGTCTAGCAAGTCTTCGTTAGGTTCAGGAAGTACTAATAATATGGAAACTACCTCAGATGCCGTGCAAAAAAAGACAGATGATAATGACTTCTATATCTTAGTATTGGGTCGAGATGCGAAAAATATATTGTATGCTACCTATTTCGGTGGGGACTCTACCGCAGACCACGTAGATGGCGGCACTAGTAGATTTGATAAGCGAGGTGTCATGTACCAAAGCGTCTGCAGCAGCTGCCCTTCTGACGATGATTTGGCGGTTATTACTAGAGGAATTAGTGATTTTCCCACTACATCAGGTGCTGCCTTTGAGACTAATCCTAGCGTGCGATGCTCCAATGCGTCATTTAAAATAGATTTACAGATACGATCTGCAGTGATTTCTGATTTCGTGGCAGCTCCTACCATTGGCTGTGCTCCGTTGGGTGTACAGTTCACTAGTACCAGTGTGCTTGGAGACTCATTTCTTTGGAATTTTGGAGATGGAGACACCTCTACGCTGCTTAACCCTTTTCATACATTTACGGAGTCAGGTAACTATATGGTCACACTTACAGTGATAGACAGTGGCACGTGCAATATCATAAGCACCTACAAGCGAGAGATAGAGGTAATAGCTGGTGCAAATGCTGCATTTGATGTAAGTTTCAATGCGTGTGAGAATAAAATGAGCATAGAGAATAGGAGTACCAATGGGTTTGAATACGTTTGGGATTTTGGAGATGGTACCACATCCACAGATATAGATCCAGAGTATGATTATGGAGCAGTTGGCGCATACACTATTTCACTGCATGTGAATCCCGGAACGCTATGTGAAGACACTGTTAGTAAGCGGCTAGATATTTTAGAAGATGCTTCGCCGAGTATCAAGTTATATAACGTATTTACACCGAATGGTGACGGGACGAATGACTGTTTCAAATTTGACTTAGAAAATCGAGAATGTACAGACTATAAATTACAGATATTTAATCGCTGGGGTGAGCGTCTTTTTGAAACATCAGACCCACGAGTATGCTGGGATGGCATACTGCCAGATGATAGACATTTAGCACCTGAAGGGACTTATTATTATATTGTAAATGTAGGTAAGAATAGTGAACCTATCTCTGGTATAGTTGCGCTTATGAAGTAACGAACCGGGAGTATTTATCTGCCCCTTGCTAGCTTCAAACACACTAAATGTATCAGCGGTTAACTATGAAGAGGGATTAACCCTAGAGATAGTAGATGTAAAGAGCCGAATTCTGATAACCAAATAGAGAATAATTG
>CAWVTM010000168.1:0-3393 GCA_963933305.1 uncultured bacterium | reverse complement strand
CTAGATGGTGGCCACCACTAATGCACTTCTTCGGACCAAGTGATAAAGCATCTGTACACTCAGAGACGCTAATGGGTTGGAAAGTAAAAATGGCAACTAATGATGCTATGCGTCAGCAGTTTATGGACATGTACATACCAAAAATATGGGACCTAGGTCTTACACTACCAGATCCACTACTTCAGAAAAACAAAGAAACAGGTCAATGGGATTATACAGAACCAGACTGGGAAGAGTTTAAAAGAGTTATCAATGGTGACGGACCTTGTAATGCGGAGCGATTAGCTGTACGTCGTATGGCTGAAGAAAACGGAAGATGGGTAGCACGTGCTATTAATAACGAGGAAGCTGTACACGTCAGACCTTTTGCCTAAAGATTAAAGATCACCTTGTAGCTCTCTATCTACAAGGTGATTATATAACTTATCATTTTGCTTTTGTGATACAATACACCGTACTTTGGAATACGCCAAAAGCAAAAACTAAACCAATGAAGTACTATATCAGCTACATACTATTATATCTTAGTTCTCTAAGTTTTGCCCAAACCATCCCAAACGGTGATTTTGAACAATGGGAAGTGCGTGATCATTTTAAACTATCTGAGTGGTACTCTCCTACTAGAAATGTAGAGCGTACAACAGACGCGAAGGAGGGCAACTATGCTATAAAACTCATTAATACTTATAGTGCAACATCTAATGGAGCTATGGGTTATGCTAGAAATCTAGACTATAACAATAAACAAGACATAAATGGAACGGCAATTTCTGGAGATGCATTAAGCATATCGTTTTGGTGTAAATATGATCTAGCAGCAGGTGATACCGCCCGGTTTTATGTGGTACTCAGAGAAGAAGGGGCATATAAAGGAAAAGTAGATTTTCGATTCACAGGGAACAGTGCCAATAAATACGTGAAATTCTCTATACCTATAGACTGGAATTCATCAGGGAATAGAAGGACGGATAGTGCCTGGATTTATCTGTACTCGTGCAGAGATAACGTGGTAGACGGAGACGGCTACGTGACCTTTGACGACATTGCTTTTGAGAACATTGGTCGGCGAGTAGGAGGATTTGACAATAGTGGATTTGAAGAATGGTATAATATAGGAGTAGATTTCCCGTCAGATTGGAGACCTTTAGATCTACTGATCTACGATACTTACAGCAGTTTTTTAAGTTCTAAATCGTGCACCAAGTCTTCCAAAGAAAATGCTCACACAGGCAATCATTCCCTTGTCATCCAGAATTATGTGAATGGCACTAATGTACAACGTGGCTACGCTTTTTTAGGAGACGAAAACGATGACTACTATACACCTCATACCCCATTTTTGGATACATTTAAATACCTACAGGGGTATTATAAGTTCTTACCAGATGGACCTGATACCGCTCGCATTACTGTAAGAACCTTTGCCAATGGCCAAGGTAGAAGGTCGTACAATGACTTCAATATACAAGAAGAATCTATAGAATGGACGTTTTTTAGCATTCCTCTAACTTACAACGATAGCTATGCTCCTGACAGTGCATCACTTATGTTTTACTCTGCTGTGGATGATGACGGCATATATGGCTTAGAAACTAGACTATTCCTAGATAACCTAGAATTAGTACTAGAACCTACTCCGCTAAAGCTAGCTGTACAAGAGATAACTTCTGCTGTATATTACTACCCTAACCCTACCTCTGGATTGGTTTTTATAGACGCACCAAAAAAATACATTTTAGCTCAGATAACTAATATTTTAGGCCAATCTGATGAAATAGAAATATTCAATAATACTATTGACCTTCGTCAGGAACCAAGTGGTCTATACTTCATAAGCCTGCGTGACGTAAATAATCAAATAAGTGTGATCAGAGTGCTAAAAAACTAAGCCTATGAAAACATTACTCACATATCTGTCCACTACTGTACTACTAAGCAGTTTCGCTCAGAATGTGCCAAACGGTGGCTTCGAGATATGGGAGACAGAAGATTCTTATGCAGTAGACAGTTGGGTGAGTTATGGTAAACCCGGACGTACTGCGGATGCTAAAAGCGGCATGTATGCTCTTACTTTAGAAAATTTTAAAGATGATTATATACCAAGCCCAATATACATAACTGAACTCGTTAAAGAAACTGTAAATGCAGGTTCTCTAAATCCTGGACTAACTACTATTAACACTTCCCTTTTACCTAAGGGGATATATTTTAAAACTACAAACAACGCTAACGAACAATGGCAACAGAAGATAATAAAACAATAACATCCTTAGACCCAAGAATATCAAGGTCTAACTTAACAGGTGGAAACCACAGTGATGTAGATGGCCTCATCCATTTTCAGACGTATGAAGTCTTTCACCAAAGTAAAAGAGGAGCACAACACAAGCACGTAGGCATAGTCCATGCGCCTAACCCCGATATGGCTTTGCTATACGCCAAGGAACAATATGCACGAAGAGAAGTAACTGCTAACATCTGGGTAGCCCCTAGTAGCTGCATAAGTGCCACGGAGTATGAAGATGATGACATATTCACTACTGCACCAGAGAAGCTATATAGAAACCCAGCATCATATAAAGTCATGGACCGTATCCAAGCATTCAAAGAAAGAGGAATGAAGGCATCGGATGAAGTTTAGATACATAAAATAATAGCTCAATTATAAACTCAAAATTTTCCAATTTAACACATCAGTTTAAACAACATGGACAGCATATCAGCATTAAAAGAATTACTATACAAAATAGCAGACGACCAGCTAATAATAGGTCACAGAAATAGTGAATGGAACGGCTTAGGTCCTATGCTAGAAGAGGATATAGCATTCTCTAGCATGGCTCAGGACAAAATGGGACAAAGTGAACATATATATAATCTATTACACCAACTAGGCGAGGCAGACGCAGATACTGTAGCATTTACTCGAAATGCTCCTCAGTTTCACTGCTCACAATTCGTAGAATTACCTATAGGAGGATACGACTTCAGTATTATGCGTCATTTCCTATTTGACTCAGCAGAGTACATCCGTTTTGAAGGACTAAAAACTTCTGCTTATCAACCTTTAGCCCAGGTAGCTAAGAAATTTTTTGGTGAGATAAAATACCATACTATGCACGCTAACACTTGGCTACATCAGCTAGGACACGGCAATGAGGAAAGTAATGGCAAAATGCAAGAAAGTCTAAACTACGCTTGGAACTATGCACTGGGTATGTTCGAGCCAGGACCGGCAGAGGACGTACTTATCAAAGAAAATATCTTTATAGGTGAGGTAGCTCTACAAGAGAAATGGATGGCTATGGTGACTCCACTCTTAGAAAAAAGCAACCTAGTAGTGCCAAGTACCGCTAGCTGGGCACCGGTATATGGTGGCAGAATAGGTGAACA
>CAWVTM010000167.1:0-3395 GCA_963933305.1 uncultured bacterium | reverse complement strand
GCCTCCCTTTGGTTATACACTTCACCATCTGGACACATATAGATAATCTCATCGTATTCTCGCTCTGCTTTGAGTTTATTTATACAATCAAATACGGGCTCACAGCGAATAACCATCCCTGCTCCTCCTCCGTATACTGTATCGTCTACTTGCTTGTATTTACCCAGACCGTATTGTTTGAGATCGTGAAGCACTATTTCCACTATACCTTTCTCTTTAGCACGCTTCACTATACTGTGGTTTAGCGGGCTTTCCATAAGCTTAGGCTGTACTGATATAATATCTATGCGATGCATTGGTATCAAATATCTAATAGTCCACTCGGTAGAGTGAGCCAAATTTCTTTTTCTTCAGTAGATATGAAGTCTATGAAGTCATCTACTAGAGGGATATATCGCATTTCATCCTTATAATTTACCAGTAGCATGAGTTGCTTTGGCATTTCTTGTACGTCTTCTACTTTCCCTATAGTTCCTAAGTGCTTATCTATCACGTCAAAACCAATAAATGAAAGTTCAGATTCTTCTGGAAGCACCTCGGTATCTGTGTATACCTCGTTAGCACATATTTCTTGTGCTTGCTCATAAGTAGATATAAATTCTAGTTTTAGTACTGGATCTTCAGGTTTTCCCTTTACTTCCAAGATTTGATACGGGATGTATTGACCTTGGAGTTTTATAAAAAGAAAATCGCCCCGCGTGAGCGAGACGATTTTCCGTTCCAACTTAAGTTGGATTTCTCCATTATAGCTATGTGGACGACTGATGTATCCTATACAGATCAGACTATCCTTATTAATCATAGCGTTAAATTATGCTTTATCTTCTGTAGCTGTATCTGCTGCAGGTGCATCTTCAGCTGGAGCTTCTGCCACCACTTCTGGAGCTGGGGCTTCTGCAACCACTTCTGCTGCTGGAGCTTCCTCTGCAGGTGCTTCTGCTACCACTTCCTCAGTAGCTGGAGCTTCTGCTGCCGCTTCTACAGGCGCATCGGTAGCGTCTGCCGCTACTTCTCCTTCTGCTGCCGCTTCTGCGTCTACTACAATTTCTGTAGGTGCATTTTTCTCAGCTATCGCTTTTTCACGAGCTGCACGTATTTCTTGTTCTTTCTTGAAAGCTGCTTCAGCTGCATCAGCTGCAGTTTTGGATAAACCATCTGCTTTTGCTGCTACTTTGCCTTCTTTCTCATCCATCCAAGCAGTGAACTTGCCCTCTGCTTGATCTTGAGTTAATGCACCTTTTGTTACACCTTTGTTAAGGTGGTGCTTATACATAGCACCTTTGTAAGAAAGTATTGCTTTACAGGTGTCAGTCGGAACTGCACCATTACCTAACCAACGAACCGCATCTTCTAGGTTCAGGTCTATTGTAGCAGGATTGGTGTTCGGATTATACGAACCAATTCTCTCAATAAATCGACCATCCCTAGGAGCTCTTGCATCCGCCGCCACAATGTAGTAGAAAGGCTTTCCTTTTCTTCCTTGTCTACGAAGTCTTAATTTTACCATTTGTTATTTTTTTTAATCCCGCTGGTTCTCCTTCTTCCAGCAGGGCTGCAAAAGTCGCCTTTCTTTTGTATATAGCAAACTATTTTTAGTATTACTTAATAGTTAATGATTTAGTACTTAACCAACGCAGGACTTGGTGACTCTCTCACTCTTCCTTGTCCGACGTGGCGGAAACTCAATTGCCTTTTAGCTCCTACTTATCTGCACCCAAATATCACGTCTGTCTTTAGCATGCCTTTGCTATGTTTTAGCGAAATAAGATCCAGCTCTCGATAACTGTCAAGATAAGTATCTACTAACACTTTTATCCAACTAAGCTCGGCTTTTAACTTCCAATGCTGCCCATCCTTTTTATGTAAGACCAGAAAGAGTCTATTCTTAGCATGAAAACGTTGCTGCTCACTTTGATTTACATACAGCCACTTTGCGAGCTCTCTGGGATTGTCCACTGCATAGTCTACATCCTTACCAAAACCGCTCGGAAAGACGCTCGTCTTATGATCAAAAGCTACTCCGTAGATATAAAAATCTTTTTCACGGTCTTTATCATTCTTCACTCTACGTACCTTGGAGTGTAAGTTAAAGATATGTTCTACCGCCATAGCACTTTGAAAATTGTACCACCTATTGAGTGCATAGTTGCGGAGGTCTTCATACTTTCTATGCGTATTAAACTCAGTATAGATCCTAGCTACTACCTCATCAAAATCTGCAATCGTATAAATAAAATTAGTCTGTGAATCCCATATGTCCGCTTGCTTCCTACCCCACTTGTATTCGGATGCCCAGCGTTTTTTAAGTTGTATTTCTACGAGTTCTAGATTCACTACGGCAAAGGAACGAAATATCAAACTGATGTCTAGGCATAAGTCTAAATTAAAGTCAACACATATGTTTTGACTTTAATTTAAAAATCGCACTGTTAATCTGGTGTACTAGGTAGGTCATAGTATACTATTCGCAGTAAGCTATCTTATTGCATACGTAGAGACCTATATCTAGATAAGCCAACGACCAAATTCAAGCAACTTTACATTGTATAATTCTATTACCTCGGTATTGATGGACCAATACAGCTAATCGTTAGTAACGGTTATAAACGAGTAAGACGTTACTATCAGTACTTTTGGTAATACCTATTAGGTGGTTTAGCTTTGTACACCTACATTTATACTAATGTTGTGTGCAATTTTCTATGAACAGTAAGAACTTTTTGCCATTTTTAGAATAAATTCGAATGAGTTAGTATTTTATTGTAATTAATTGTCTAACTCTTTTTGCTGTTGCATTTCTATTTTAACTTTTCCGTAATCATAAATTGTCGCACATTCTTGTGGTTCATCATTATTGAATTTAAACATTAGCCTTCCAGTTTGGTTAACAAGTTTAAAACTGCCACTAACATCAGATATATTCAATATCGAGTTCTGTGGTGTAATTGAGTTTTCTTCTCCGTTTTTCATTTTATCTGTTTATTAAGTTTAAATTATTAATTCGCACTAATCATAGCCCTACGATAAGAGTAATTGAATTAAAGAACTTTTTAAAAACAGGGAACTTTGAAATAAATAAGGTTGGGGTATCTTCAAAATAGGATGTAATTGACCTAAGCGTTGCTGATGCTTGGGACACTGATAACGATTTTAATATCTATATTTGCACTAGAACTTACTGATAAATTATCACGAATCTATAAAATTAAAATATTTATAAAGTAGGTTTGTTTATAATCGAAAAAATTTAATGAAGGACAAAAAATGACTAGAAGGATACCTTCTGAGCATTTTACTGCAATTTAAAATATGGATTTTAAAAAAATGAAATTTAACATAGAACTAAAATGCATTGCTGCTTCCTTTAGCATTATTGGTATTGTGTTATCAATCAT
>CAWVTM010000166.1:0-3407 GCA_963933305.1 uncultured bacterium | reverse complement strand
CTATAGCAGACATTAGTGATGGCGATAAGGTATGGGCAAATGAGGTAGAGAAGATTAGGTTGAGTTTTTTCTAGATTGGAAAATAACCACTGGCAAAAGTCTCATTCATAGCAGACTAAACTTATTTAGTAACCCGCTTCACCGACTAGTTGAAAGTCTTTGGCGTGAATAGTGAGTACAGGAGTATCGGCTTCATTTAATAGCTGCTGTGCGTAGTGTCCTAAGAAAAAACCGGTGGGCGATTCTCTTTCACTCATGATACATATCAAATCTGCATTTACCGCTTTGGCATAATCCGCACAGGCGTTTGCTATATTCTCATTGTAAATCTCCTCTCGTATAAAATCTACTTCTTGGCTTTCACAATATTTTTGTACTTGATCACCGTATATTTTTAAGCGATACAAAACTTGCGGATCTTCATCTTTATGTACTACTAAAATATGAATTTTAGCACCGAATTTTTTTGCAATATCTACAGTAAAAGTAACTTTTTGTCGGGTTTCGCTAGATTCAGACATCGGCAATACAATGGTACTAAACCCATTTCCATGGAAATCTTCTGGAAGTACTAACACAGGACAAGTAGATCCCGAAAGTACTTTGAATGCATTACCTCCTATCCATTCGGGGTCTCGCTCTTTGCTTCCGTGTGAGCCCATTACTATTAAATCTGCATTTAAAGCATTTTCAAGATTTAAAATTTCCTTGTATGGTTTTCCTAGTTTTTCTACAAATCCAAAAGCTGAATTTCCCTTACCCATCACACTTGCTATTTCTTTTTGCACTAAATCGGGCTCGGTCTTATCTGGATTCACATTGATAACTGTGAGACGTGCTTCGTAGTTTTTAGCAAGAGCATTAGCTAGCGAAAGTGCAATGTTACTGGCCTTAGAAGGCACATAAGCTGCGATAATTTGTTTGAGGTTCGATGGCATATAGGTTTATTTAGATTTTACCAAAGTTAAGAAAAATGAAGTGAAAATGCAAGAGACTGGTCACATTATGACTTTTCTTCATTAGCTAATCTAACTTACATTAATTTTTAAAATATGAAGCTCACTTAATAACTTAAAGTAAACTTGCTCATACATCCAATACCAATTTAGTTTTTAAGTGTCGTATAAATAAATTGAGTTTATCGAAGGTTTGTAAAGGCGAAAAATCATTGCATAGCCTTCCGCGTGTCGCCATAGCTTTAGCGGAGGCACAAGCTATGGTATTATTTTTTAACGAATAGAAATCGAGTGAAAAACGATTTATATGCGGCAATTGAAAGCTATTTTGGTATAACATCATAAAGCTTTGCTTTCTTTGTTCTATGACCATACAAGAAGCACAAGCGAAAATAGACCATTGGATAACCACTGTGGGAGTTCGCTATTTTGATCCACTTACAAATACCGCTCTACTTATGGAAGAAGTAGGTGAAGTAGCCAGAATAATGAGCCGTAAATATGGCGAACAAAGCTACAAAGAGTCTGACAAAGAAGTAGACTTAGGTGATGAAATGGCTGACGTGCTCTTTGTTTTAATGTGTTTAGCTAATCAAACTGGTATCAATTTAGAACATGCTCTGATTAAAAACCTAGACAAGAAAACCACTCGAGACGCCACTAGACACAAGGAAAACAAGAAACTACAGTAAAGGCACTATATTTGAAATACTATTTTACATGAAATATTATACACTTTTACTAATCACTTTAGTTTGCACCCTATCCTACGCTCAAAATACTGCCAAGGTAAGCAAAGGATCGATTGGATTGGGCTTACACGTAGCTTGCCCACAAAGCGAACTAAAAGACATTAACTATGATGACGGGTTTGGGTTAAACTTGAGCTACCTATCTCGTAAGTACCCTTACAAGTCCTTTGTGAATTTTCAAGTAGGTGCACGTATGGATTTTGCAAGTATGCAAAATAGAAAATTTGACTCCATACAAGTAGAAATCGGAGATAACGGTGAATTAGCGACCGGTGGAGCTACTGTTACCTCTAAGAATAGAATGTATGGTCTTTTTGCCTTTGGTAGAGTAAACTTCGGTACAGATGATAGTAAGATTGTTCCTTATGTAGACTTACTAGCCGGGCACCGTAACTATACTACCTACCAAGTATTAGGTTTAAACTCACCAGAGCTCAATCCTACAGCTGAAAGTCAAGCCATCACACAGAGAATAGTCCATACCAAAAGATTTCACTACGGAGGTAGTCTAGGACTAAATTATAGAGTAAGCCCTGCATTTTCACTGGAAACTAGTATTACCTATACCTTTGGCGAGACAGGTGCAGCTTTACCGTTAGGAGATATCGAGCGATTAGAAGGCAGTAACGAGATCAACTATGCTAATTTTCAACGTGTAAAAACTGACATGCTCCTCATCAATGCTGGAATACGCATTCACTTATTTAAGAAGTATTCCCATACTACTAAAACCCCACGTACTAACAATACAAATACCCCCAAAAACACAAGATATAAAGATACTCCCCCGGCACAAGATACACCAACAGATAAAGATCCTGTCATTAGAGATAAAGACTCTACGCCTACTACGCCAATAAAAAAGACGCCCATCAAGATAAAATCTGATGGTCCTAAAAAGGACAAAAATGATAAGTCCTAAATTAGACGAGACCTACTGGGATACGAGACATAAAATGTCCCAAACAGGCTGGGATATAGGCTATGCGAACGCCATACATACGGACTATGTAAAAGCAAACTTTCCAAAGAATGCAAAAATCATAGAACCTGGTGCAGGAAATGCATATGAAGTAAGTGCCCTATGGGGTGACGACTATACGAATGTATATGCTCTAGACTATTCGCCTACTGCTAAAGAGACGTTCACTAAAATGAATCCAACTTTCCCTTCTGAACAATATCTTGTAGGGGATTATTTCGATATCGAAGGAGACTTTGATCTTATACTAGAACAGACTTTTTTTTGTGCTTTAAACCCTAACCTTAGAGAAGCATACATACATAAGACACATAGCCTATTAAATACTGGCGGTAAAGTAATGGGAGTCTTGTTTAATTTTGAAAAGGAAGACGGCCCACCATTTGGCGGAAGCATCAATGAATACAGGCATTTGTTTGAAAAAAGATTCGAAATACTCTGTTTGGAAGAGGCTAAAAACTCTATCCCAGAGCGTCAAGGAAATGAGTTAGTTTTCGAATTAGTAAAAAAAACATAGAAACTCGTTGCAGGAGTAGAATTGAAGTTTATTTTTGCAGCCGCTTACGAAGGGAAACGTTCTGTGAAGTAAGTAAAAACAATAGAAAAGCAGTTCCAAAAAAGTTGGGTAAAAGCATCACCAGATGTTGTACAACTATACTAGGACATTAAGCGAAAGTAGCTCAGCTGGTAGAGCATCACCTTGCCAAGGTGGGGGTC
>CAWVTM010000165.1:0-3440 GCA_963933305.1 uncultured bacterium | reverse complement strand
CCAACATTACTGAACTCGCTGGAGGTCTATACACCACCTCAAATTCTTACAGAATACCAAGGATGTCCCGATGGAATAAATGGAGAACGTAATATTTCATTCATTCACGGATTGGGTGGTAGTATAGCTTCTTGGAGCAAACAAGCTAAGTTTACAAGAGATACATTTAGGGCTGCATCTTTTGGGGTAGACTATACCTCATCGAGTTATGAAGTCAGTTTTGATGAAGTGGGCATAGAAGTAAACAATGATATAGGTACACGAGTAGCCAATGGAGTAGATCAATTATACCCCAATAGGTGCAGGAACAATGATTTTGCCATAGCTCATAGTCAAGGAGGCTTAGCCAGTAGACACTTAGATAGATATTGGGATCTACATAACAGTACCTATGGTACTCGAAAATATTATGGGCTAGTAACCTTTGCTGCTCCACATGCAGGGGCAGATATATCACTCACTAGAGAAAGTCATAAGGAGTTTGTCCAGCAAGCAGTGAGTGCTGTTGTACTGGCTCCACTTAATGATAAGATATATGACTTGACAGGATCGGTAGGTTATCTTTTTGGTGTGTCGGCTACAGACTTGCTTAATAATCTGGATACTCTGATCAAGAATCAACTCGCACCCTTAATGCTATCTTCTGTTCATACTCCCACGTTAGACGAAATGAGACCAAATGGGCCGCAGATGAATGCTATTAATAATCACCACAGCAGACTGCATAAAGTGGCTTTCTATGGCGTAGAAGATGCCCCAGAATGCTGGAAAGTGATGACGAGCTTTACTGATACTGCTTCAGAGGATTACCCGCTGTGGGGTGCACAGCCTGATCACTATTTTCAGGAAAGAATGGAGAAAGTGCAAGACTCCCACATAGCTTCTATTGAAGAAAACGAGAGTAATATAAAAAAATGGAAAAGACTACAAGTCGGCGTCAATATTTTATTTCCAATAATTAGTGTACCTCTTACAAATGCACTTTGGACAAAAAAAGCAGTAGAAGCAGAAAACCAGAACAAGCATAGGCAAAAAGCGATAGATTTTTTGAACAACGCAAATACAGAGTGGAGATACCTTATAGGCTCGTACCACAGAGACTCTGTTACTACAACTACAGAAACAAAACATAAAGTTATGTGGCAAGAAAAGTATGGTTGGGGGTCTAGATGGTATGATCAAGAAAGAAAAGGTTTTGACAACTGGTGGGAGGCACAAGCTCATTACAACAATGTAAATGTGTATAGAAAGAGAAATGTGCAACTCTCTACGTATACCGAAACGAAAACCGTACGAAAATTCTACCCATCAGACGGTGTAATACTGGTGAAAAGCCAAAAAGCATTTCCTGGTGTAGGAAAAAGAACAGATAAAATGACAGATAACAACCACTTTCAAGAGCGAAATAGTACAGAAACGTTGAGAGTAATGGAAAAACTGTACCATGGGGATTATGACCCTTTTTTTAAAATAGAAAGAAGAAAAAAATGAAGCATACCATGAACATAATATTAATCACACTGCTTGCAGCCTACTCAGGAGGCTGCAAGCCAGATAATGTGCCGCCCGAGCCACCAAAGGTGGGTGAGCCAATTATTTGGAAAACAAATTTGGAGTCAGCAGACCTAACGAGTCCTCCTTTGTATTATGAAGGCCTCATTATCTTATCTCAAGAAGGGAAAGCGAAAGCCTATAATGCCGAGAGTGGGGAGAAGGTTTGGCAAACAGCAATAAATGCAAGACCATTGGATTTTGAAGGAGCTTTTTTGGTAGATGATAAAGTTGTTTTTTCACAACACCGCAGAGTGTATGTGCTCAGTAGTGCTACGGGTGATATTATTTGGCAAGATGAGTTAGCAAAAGGACAAGGAAGTATATGCTATATAGATGGGTACATTTATATAGCGTCTTATGATTTTGATAAGAATAGATTTAGCACACTCTATAGGTATGATATTATTAATGGAGCTAGAGAAGAGGTCTTTACCCTTATCCGTGGAGAGTTCGACGTAGACCACTCCCCTGATCTATTTATGCCGGTAAAGTGGGTCTCTGCTGTGGGTGACGATTTGCTGGTGATGCAGAATAGATCCTTTGGTTGGGGTACTACGGGTGCTAGTAAGATGGATATTTTGGCTTGGAACCTAACGGCGGATAGCATGGAGTGGTACCGCAACCTAGATGGCTTTAGTAGTACTGCACGTCCTGCTATAGACGGAGACAAGGTGTATTTCTATGGGGATCATCATGCCTACTGCATTGATCCTGCTACGGGCGAGACCCGATGGAAATATTTTATCGGAGATGGCCCCGAAGATGATTTCAATACAGCGAATATTATCATCGTAAAAGATAAACTCATCGTAAAACCAGATAATGATCATATCCATGCAGTGGATAAAGAAACTGGCGAACGTATCTGGTTCAATGCTGAAACCGAGGCGATGCCCTACATGTTGACAGAGCGGAACGATACAATATGGTTTAGTAGCGGAGGTGTTTGGGGCATAGATGCCAATACGGGAGAAAAGGTAATAGATGACTGGAAAGGTAGTAGGTCGGGTTCGTGGATATTTGCCATAGCCCACGATCCGAATAACGGTTTGATCTATACCACAGATGGAGATTTTATATACTGTTTGGACCCTAAGTATATGAAGTGATGAATAGAGTAATAAATAAAATAATGATAACCGCAGCGTTGGCTTGCTGCAGTTTTTTTTCACAGGCACAAAGCGAGGGTGAGTTTCCTTTAGAAAACTTATCGATTTCCTTTGGCTTAGGAGCGTATCCTTACGGGCTAGAGTCGGTATCGGTTCATTCAAACGAATATTTATTAGATCCAGGTCACACCATTGCATCAATGGTCGGAATCTCCTACCACCTTAAGGAGTATAATGTAGGTCTCTTTGCGGAGACCAGTTTAGGGCAAAAATTCAGATCAGTAGAATGGATACCGTTTGATGTGCTGCCAATAGGCACACTAAACCCTGTCATTCATAGATTTTACGTTGAATCCAACGGTTTTAATATAGGGGTACTAATTGGGAATGAAGTTTTAGAGGGTTTAGAGTTATATGGGAAATTGGGAGTCGGAACATCGTATCATGATTATGAAATATTCTATACTTCATTGGCAGGCACTAACACGTATGTAGAAAAGAAGACAACATCCATAAACTATCAGCTTGGATTAGAGGTAAAGTATTATCCATTCAAGGTGTTTGGTTTCAGTTCTTCGCTGTCATTCTCAGACAATTTTCCTGTATACTCCTTTAAGATAATTGGAAAGTTTGCGGATTATAAAAAAAGTAAAGAGTAATGACTTACGTATACACCTTTAACGGATACATCTACGCCAGTGACGGAGTGTACTTGTATTGTCTGGATCCTAAAAAAATGAAGAAGTGATGAATAGAGTAATAAATAAAATAATGATA
>CAWVTM010000164.1:0-3465 GCA_963933305.1 uncultured bacterium | reverse complement strand
TTCACTACTGCTGGTAGTGTAGATGACGGTAAAAGTACGCTAATAGGGCGTTTACTCTACGATTCCAAAAGTATATTTGAGGATCAACTTACGTCCATAGAAAATACAAGTAAGAAAAAGGGCTTAGAGCACATTGACTTTTCTCTCCTTACAGATGGCTTAAAGGACGAACGAGAACAAGGCATTACCATAGATGTAGCGTACCGATACTTCTCCACTCCCAAACGTAAATTTATAATAGCGGACACGCCAGGTCATACCCAGTATACACGTAATATGATCACGGGTGCCTCTACTGCTAACCTAGCACTCATCTTGATAGATGCTCGGAAAGGGGTCATAGAGCAGTCTAAGCGGCACTCCTTCATCGCGTCACTCCTACAGATAAAACACATCGTAGTATGTGTAAATAAAATGGATTTGGTAGATTACGATGAACGCAGGTACACCGAGATAGTAAAAGAGTACGAAGACTTTGCTGCTAAGCTGGATGTTGACGATATCCGGTTTATACCGATAACTGCTCTTCACGGAGACAATGTAGTTGATAGAAGTGATAAAATGGATTGGTTCGAAGGTTCAACACTGCTTCATACGTTAGAAAATATACACATAGGAGGGGATAGGAATTTGAAAGACTGTCGATTCCCGGTACAAACAGTTATCCGACCGCACTCAGACCAGTACCATGATTTTAGAGGATACGCAGGAAGGGTAGAAGGGGGTATTTTTAAGGTAGGAGATACCGTCACCGTGTTACCTTCCGGATTTAGTAGCACTATCCAGACGATCATAGACAGTGAGAAGGAAGTGGAGCAAGCTTTCCCTCCTATGAGTGTGGCAATGACTCTCACAGATGATATCGACTTGAGCAGAGGAGACATGATTGTACGGCCTAATAATCAGGCAAAAGTGTCACAAGACATAGATTTTATGATGTGCTGGATGGAAAATGAAACATTTGACCCCAAAAAGAAGTACATCGTTTTACACACTACCAATCGAGTACGATGTATCATAAAAGAAGTGCTCTATAAAGTAGATATCAATACACTCCACAGAGAAGAAACTGATAAAGAGATAAAAATGAATGATATTGCCCGTGTTCGTATTAGAACTACAAAGGCATTGCTCCATGACCCTTATACTACCAATAAGTCTACGGGTTCATTGATATTAATAGATGAGGCTACGCACAATACAGTGGCAGCAGGAATGATAGTTTAAATGAAAAACATACTTATTACAGGCGGAGCAGGATTTATAGGCTCTCACGTTATCAGGCTTTTTGTAAATACATTTACAAACGATATGATTTACAATCTAGACGCTCTGACCTATGCGGGAAATCTAGAGAACTTAAAAGATGTAGAGTCGCAGGATAATTATGCGTTTATTCATGCGGACATTCAAGATTTAGATGCTTTAAAGTTAATTTTCAACGAAAAGAAAATAACGCACGTGATTCACCTGGCAGCAGAAAGTCATGTGGACAGAAGTATCACAGATCCACTCGCTTTTGTGAAGACCAATGTGCTAGGTACAGCTAATCTATTGCAAGCAGCAAGAGAAGAATGGGGTACTGAATTTAAGGACAGACTGTTCTATCATGTGAGTACAGATGAAGTATATGGTTCTTTAGGAGATACCGGCTTTTTTTATGAAGATACCGCCTATGATCCAAGAAGTCCTTACTCTGCGAGCAAAGCAAGTAGTGATCATTTTGTAAGAGCGTATTACCACACCTACGGTATGCCAATCGTTATTTCTAATTGTTCCAATAACTACGGACCCAATCATTTTCCTGAAAAACTGATTCCGTTGATGATAAATAATATAATCCATAAAAAACCATTGCCCGTATATGGAGAAGGACTAAATGTACGAGACTGGTTATATGTGATAGATCATGCACGAGCGATAGAGTGTATTTTCAATGGAGGAGAAATAGGGGAGACCTATAATATAGGAGGTCATAATGAATGGTCTAATATAGATTTGGTGCATTTGCTTTGTGATACGATGGATGAAAAACTAAATCGTACACAAGGAGAATCTCGTAAACTCATTTCGTATGTAAAAGATAGAGCAGGACACGATCTTAGGTATGCTATAGATGCAACAAAATTAAAAGATGAATTGGGCTGGGAACCTAGTTTACAATTCGAAGAGGGCCTCAGAACAACCATTGATTGGTACCTATCCAATGAATCTTGGTTAGAAAATGTAACGAGTGGTGCATACGCAAAATATTATAAATCAATGTATTAATGGACGGTTTTACCTTAAATAACACTATAGTTACTCAATTATTATCCATTTCTAGGTTAGCAGGAGAGGAAATATTAAACGTATATAACTCCGATGATTTTGGAGTGGAACATAAAAAGGATGATTCTCCGTTAACCAAAGCGGATAAAGCAGCTCACACTAAAATAATGGAATATCTTTCTGTAACGGGAATACCAACTTTAAGCGAAGAAGGTGTAGCTATTTCCTATGAAGAAAGAAAACAATGGAGTAGTTATTGGCTTGTAGATCCTTTAGATGGAACTAAGGAGTTTATTAAGCGGAATGGAGAATTTACTGTAAATATAGCACTCATTGAAAATGGGTTGCCAGTGTTTGGAGTTATTTTTTCTCCTATTTTAGATAAAATGTATTACGGCGGAACGGCATTAGGTTTTTCTAAAGTAGTAACTAATAATGGAAATGATGAGCTCCTTATGGCTAATTCTAAAATAGAAAGTTTAGAAGTCTTATTAACTAAGGATACTGTGGCTGTTGTTGCTTCTAGAACGCATAGAAATAAGGAGACCGAGGATTTTATCGGTTCATTGAAAAATAATGAAATTGTCTCTATGGGTAGTTCATTGAAATTTATGATGCTAGCAGAAGGAAAAGCAGATATCTATCCAAGATTCGCTCCTACTATGGAGTGGGATACCGCTGCTGCTCATGCTATTTTATTAAGTATTGGGTACAACGTGTATCACGTAAACAGCGAGAATAAGGTTTCAACTATTCCATTGGAATACAATAAGAAAAATTTACTAAATCCAAGTTTCATTTGCTTTTAACCGATAATATGAAAAATATTCAGATGGTAGACCTTAAGGGTCAGTACGCCCGTCTCAAGGATAGGATACAGCCGGCCATGGATGAGGTGATTTCGTCTTGCAGTTTCATTAAAGGACCTGCTTTAAGTGAGTTCGAATCTAATCTCGCAGCGTATCTTGGAGTCAAGCACGTGATTGGTGTGGCAAATGGGACCGATGCACTTCAAATTGCATGTATGGCTTTGGATTTAAAACCAGGGGATGAAGTTATCGTGCCTTCTTTTACCTATGTTTCTACCGCAGAAGTTATAGGACTTTTAGGCTTAGTACCAGTTATGGTGGACGTAGATCTAGCTACCTATAACATTGATATAGCTAAGGCATACAGGTTAGTTACACCTAAGAC
>CAWVTM010000163.1:0-3488 GCA_963933305.1 uncultured bacterium | reverse complement strand
TGGCGATAGATAAACCTTCTGCGGCATCTCTATCGGCTCTCTTAGCTGCTTTTGCGGCTCCACTTTTTCTTAGAACGTCTACCGCTCCGTCTATATCTCCGTTAGATTCTTGCAAAGCTTTCTTGCAATCCATCATACCGGCACCTGTCATTTGTCTTAGCTTATTCACTAAAGACGCTGTAATAGTTGTCATTTTTCTATTCGTGTATGAAATGTGTTGTTGTATACTATTAACTTTATAGTAAAGTGATTAAGCTGTAGGCTCAGTTGCTTCTGGTTCAGCAGCTTTTGGCTCTTCTAGTTTAGCTTTAGCAGCAGCAGCATCTTTCGCAGCCTTTGCTTCTTTTGCTTCTTCAGCTTTCGCTTCAGCCTCGTCACTATCCTTCTTTGCTTGTTCCTTTTTCTCAGCTCTTTCTTGAAGACCAGTTGCTATTGCATCTGTCACTTCAGTGATGAGAATGTGCAGAGACTTAGCAGAGTCATCATTACCTGGTATAGCGTAATCCACTTTCGTAGGATCAGAGTTAGTATCTACTATCGCAAATATTGGAATATTCAGTTTATGTGCTTCTTTCACAGCGATGTGCTCACGCTTTACATCTACTACGAAAAGTGCAGCTGGTATTCTGTTCAAATCCTCAATACCACCCAATAATCTTTGAAGTTTTTCTTGTACACGAGTCTTCATTAAACGCTCCTTCTTGTTCATGTTATCGAAGGTTCCATCGGTCTTCATTTTTTCGATGGTTTGCATTTTCTTGATAGACTTACGCACTGTAGCGAAGTTAGTAAGCATACCACCTAACCATCTCTGGCTTACGTAAGGCATATTTACTTTCTTAGCGTTTTCTTCTAAGATATCTTTAGCTTGCTTTTTGGTAGCTACGAACATCACCTTACGGCCAGTTCTTGCTATGTTAGCGATTGCACTTTTAGCTTCTTCTAACTTAGCAGAAGTTTTGTTAAGATCTATGATATGGATCCCATTTTGCTCCATAAAGATATACGGTGCCATTTTAGGATTCCACTTACTAGTAAGGTGACCAAAGTGTACACCTGCTTCTAATAATTTTTCTGTACTTACTGCCATGATCTTAACGCTTACTAAATTGTGTTTTCTTTCTTGCTTTTGGCTGACCTGGCTTCTTACGTTCTACAGAACGAGAATCTCTAGTCATTAATCCTTTTGCTCTCAGGGCAGGTTTTAGCTCCGCATCCATCTCTACCAATGCTCTTGCAATAGCAAGTTTGATAGCGTCTGCTTGACCAGTAGTACCACCACCGTCTACATTTACCTTTATGTCAAATTTACCTTCCATCTCACATACAGTAAGTGGTAAGTTGACATAGTACCTTGACTCTGGAGAAGCAAAGTACTTTTCTAACGGTCTGTCATTCACCGTAATAGTACCTTTACCTTCACTCATATATATACGAGCTACTGATGCTTTTCTTCTCCCAATTGTATTTATAACGTCCATATAATTATTAAATCTCTACTTTGGTTGGCTTTTGAGCCGCATGTGGATGCTCAGCTCCTACAAATACATTCATATTTGTAAATAACTTACGTCCTAATCTGTTTTTTGGTAACATACCTCTTACACCTCTTTCAACGAGATCCTTTGGTTTTCTAATTAGCATTTCTTTTGCTAATGTTATTCGTCTACCACCTGGATACCCACTGAAGTTTTGATACTCCTTGGTGTCCATTTTATTACCTGATAAGGTAATTTTTTCGCAGTTGATCACTATGACATTGTCACCACAATCCACGTGTGGAGTGTAGTTAGTCTTATTTTTGCCTCTTAATATTTTGGCAACTTCAGAACAAAAACGACCTAGCGTCTTTCCTTCAGCATCAACTATAACCCACTGTTTGTCAACAGTCTTGCTATTAGCTGATATGGTTTTGTATGATAATGTATCCACAATTAAACTTTTTTATTCTTAAAAATCGGGCTGCAAAAGTAGCCTTTTGGTCTACATATTCAAGCAAAAGCAAGAAAATATTAGTTTGTGAAAATGGGTACTTGATTAGAATATACTTTTATACGTGTTTTTGCCAGTATTCTACGTCTATCCATTGCTCCATTTTATATCCTACTTTATTGAATCGTCCTATCTTTTCAAAACCTAACTTTTGGTGTAGTTTTATACTGGTGTCATTTGGCACAGTGATGCATGCTATAGCATTTACTATTTCATAAAGCGGGAGGGAGGAGAGTAGTGAGTGGTAGAGTCTCTTACCTACGCCCTTACCGTGGTGATCTGGATGCATATAGATAGTAGTCTCAGCACTGTGTTTATAAGCCGTCTTGGTTTTCCAAGCGGCTGCATAGGCATAGCCAAGTATAGTGTCTTGATCGTGAGCTACCAGTACGGGGTAGTCTTTTTGAAGCGAGAGAATCTTTTCTGTAAGCTGAGGTAGGGTATAAGGTTCTATATCAAAGGTGATCAGCGTATGCTGCACATAGTGATTGTAGATAGCGGTAATTTGGTCAAAGTCTTTTGATGTTACTTCTCGTATGGATACCTGTTGCATCTTGAGTTTTATTTTTCGTATTGGACTGTTGAATTTTGTTTTTTGGTACTTGATTTTATGTACTTACGAGGTGAGTCACGTTTTAATTGGAATTTAGTTTATTGCTCCCGATAGCTATCGGGATTATTCCCCTGTAAGTTCGCCCATTTGTATGACTAATCCGTCTATAGCCACAGTCACAGGTATCTGGCACATGAGTCTGCTGCCTTCTACATCTAACACAAATGCCTCGTCTAGCATAGCTTCTTCGTCTTCGCTCATTTCTGCGAGTTCGTGATCACTTTTTACTATACAGTTACACGTGGCACACATGGCCATACCTCCGCAGGTTGCTTTTATAGGCAGCTCGTTAGCACGGATAGCTTCCATTACATTAAAACCCATATCTGTAGGTGCTAGGATCTCGTGCACTGTTCCTTCTAGGTCTGTCACGTGAATGGTTATCATATTCTCCAAGGGTACAAATTAAGTCTAAGATTGAGTCTTAGTCAAAGTTTAGGTTAAAATTTAGAAGACACGATAATTTATATCAATAGTACATACTGAAAGATTTGACGCTTAGATTTAAACTTTAACTCATCATTCTATTATATCAATAGTACATACTGGAAAATTGGATTCTCTTTTTAAACTTAAACTTAGATTAAAACTTACATATCTACCACCTACCAGCAGCCTCCACTGCTTTTCTCACACTTCCGTGCTTTAGCAGTAGGTCTTTTGCTGTATACTCATCTAGTCCGGTTTGCTCCATTATCATACGAGTACCACGTAGTACGAGTTTTGTATTAGTGAGCTGCATGTCTACCATACTATTGCCTTGGACATGACCTAGTTTAATCATCAGGCTCGTGCTTATCATATTGAGTATGAGTTTCTGAGCAGTTCCACTTTTCATACGGGTACTGCCCGTCAGATATTCTGGTCCTACTACCACTTCTAT
>CAWVTM010000162.1:0-3509 GCA_963933305.1 uncultured bacterium | reverse complement strand
TTATCATAATGCTAGCACCTCCAGGCAGTCTTTCTTCTCCTGGTTGAAAGATGCATCGTATAGTCCCTTCAAACTCGTCTTTTAATTCATCCAAAATACGTACTGCACCCAATAGACAAGTAGTATGCACATCGTGACCGCAGGCGTGCATTTTGCCTTCGTTTTTAGATGCATAAGCCACATCATTCTGTTCTAGGATTGGCAGAGCATCTATGTCTCCGCGGAGTGCTATGATTTTACTACCTGGGTTCTTTCCTCGTATATCTATGTATCCGCCTGTTTCTGTAATGGCTTGTAAATCGTATCCGTTTTCTTGCAGTTTTTTGGCTATGAATTTTGTGGTTTCATATTCCTCAAAACTCAATTCTGGATGACTGTGTAGATGTCTCCGCGTAGACACTAGATCTTCAAAATGTTGCTCGGCAAGTTGTTTTATCTTTTCAGATAGATTCATATAGGTCAAAGGTAAATATTTTTGTAGGAACTCGCTTCAGAAGTGAGTTCCTACAAGACAATTACGTGTGTTGTAAATGATAAAATCGTTTATTTGTACTCACCGAATGATACCTCAGGCAATTATTGATAAAATATTTGACGCTGCTCCCATAGAGGAGGTAGTAGGAGAGTACGTCTCACTGAAGCGTGCAGGGGCTAATTATAAGGGTCTGTGTCCATTTCACGATGACAAAAACGCCAGTATGAGTGTGTCTCCGAGTAAGGGTATTTTCAAGTGCTTCAGTTGTGGTCAAGGAGGTAATATTTTCCAATTTATTATGGAGCATGAGGGTATTTCATATCCTTTGGCGATTAAGCAATTAGCAGATAAGCACAATATCCCGATAGAGGAAGGGCAGATAGATGTAGGTGAATTAAAGGAAGAAGCTCGCGTAAAAGAAGGCGTGTATTCTTGCTTGGAATTTGCTAAAAATCATTTCTACGAGCGACTCAATGATAGCCAAGACGGTAAGGTAATCTATAAACCCTATCTAATCGAGCGTGGTATTAATCAGCAGACGATAGATAAGTTTCAGATAGGACTCAGCGGTACTAATAAATCTCACCTACTAGAAGAAGGAATAAAAAATGGCTATGGAGCACAGCAGTTGTTTGATGCTGGACTTGTAAAAAAGATAAATGATGACGGTGGTATTATAGAGAGTAACCTGCGAGATACTTTTATAGAGCGTATTGTTTTCCCTATCTATAATGTGAGTGGAAAAGTGTTGGGCTTCGGTGGTAGGGTAATCAAGAAGGACACTAAGGCTCCTAAATACCTAAATAGTCCTGAGACTGTGGTTTATGAAAAGCGTAAAGAACTCTATGGACTGAGCGTAGCCAAGAATGACATCCGTGTAAAGGATCAAGTATTCCTAGTAGAGGGGTATATGGATGTGGTGAGTTTAAATCAGAGCGGAGTAGAAAATGTAGTAGCTGCTAGTGGTACAGCATTTACCGAGGAGCAAGCAAGACTGATCAAACGATTTTCGCATAATATCACGATGCTTTTTGATGGAGATGTAGCGGGTGTAAATGCGAGTCTAAAACATATTAGTACGCTTCTAGCCGCAGATCTAAATGTTCGTGTAGCACTCTTCCCCGCCGATGAAGATCCAGATAGTTTCATACAAAAAAGAGGTACGGCAGAGTTTCAAGGATACGTAGCTGAAAAAGCAAAAAACTTCATAGAACTCATAGCCGAGATAAAACTAGGTGATAATAAGCATGACCCGATAAAAAAAGCAGAGGCTGCTCGCTCCGTAGCAGAGAATATAGCAGCGATACCAGATCCACTGAAGCGAGCTGCATTCATCAATGAATCTGCATCACTCTTTGAGATACCAGAGCGAATCTTAGTAGATGAGGTCAATAAATTTAAGCTAGATAACCGCAAGCAGAAGGATAGAGAGATAAGAAGGGAATCTCGAGTAGAGGAGCAGAATAGACCAGAAGGCCCTCCGCCGGACTTTGGCTATGTGCCGGAGCATGGAGATATGATGACTCCTCCTGCATTACTAGAGGATAAGAAAAACTACCAAGAAGAAGAATTGCTCAAAACGCTCATACTCTATGCTGATAGAGAGTTTGACGAGGAGCAAAATGTAGCTCAGTTTATATTTAGAGAACTTGAGGAGGACGAGATTTGGCCTGTTTCTGAGGATTTGGCTCCTATCTTCCGAGATGCATATGCGTATTTAGAGGAGCATAAAGTGCTCAATGAGCTCTATTTTATACGCAATGCCGCTACCAGTAAGATGGCAGCTGAAGTGCTTTCTGTGCGCTATACTATCAGTCCAGGTTGGTTTGATAGTTTCGAGAAAGTAGTACCCACAGATGAGGACGGATATAAGCATCAGGTGGTTCAGAATCTGAATTATGTGAAGCTAAAGCATATAGAGATATTAATGTTAGAAAATCAAGAAAGCTTGAAGGATGCGGAGACAGAGGAGGATGTCACTATTAGTCTAGGAATACAGGCTAATCTGCAGGAGTTTAGAAAAAAAATAACAGATCAAATAGGAAACGTAATACGATAAAATGGTAAACGAGTGGGCTTTTCACATTATTAGAAATGTACTAAGACTCCCTGTAGGAGCAATGATACGCAAGGTGCATTTTGATGGCACAGAGAATTTTACAAAAGGTGTTCCGGTAATGATAGCGAGTACCCATCCCAATTCATTCTTAGACGGAGTAGTATTTGAACATATAAGCCGTAGACGAGTGTATACACTGACTAGAGGTGATGCGTTTGCTAATCCAATTGCTAACTATATGCTAAGGAGTATGAGAATACTGCCTATTTTCAGAGCACGAGACGCAGATTCTAAGACTGCCAGAAGTGGAAATGCTCGTACTATGGATGAGCTTTATGAGCGTTTTAAATTAAAGCACAGCATACTTATATTTACCGAAGGTGTAGCTTACCCTGAGAAGGGACTAAGGACGCTTAAAAGAGGTACAGGATCAATAGCCGCTGAAATGGCAAAACGCAGTAATCATGAGATGGATCTTCACGTGGTCCCTACCGCATTAAACTATACAAGCTTTTGGCCTCATATGTTCAAGACTATTCATGTGACCTATCATACACCTATACGTATAATGGAGTACAAGGAGATGATAGAAAACGATGAGCGTAGTTTCATTAGTATGGTTACGGATAAAGTGCAAGATGCCTTTGATGAATCTTTTGTAGTAACGAAAGGCGAATTTACCGAAGAAAAAGAATTCCTACACGACCTGATGGTAAATGAGAACTATGAGTCTATACCATTTAAAATAAACAATAGATGGAAGCTGTCCATAGCTAAGGCCAATGCTATGAATACTGATTTAGCGAGTAAAGTGAAAGCGTATATGGCTCGCTTGAGTAAAGCGGAAGTATTGGATTCTAATGTAGGAAACCGCGGTTTTGACTACCTCTCTACTCTTGTGGCCTTAATTACCTTTGGGTTTAGCTTACCTATCTTTTTGGTATGGTCGTTACTCTTTAAGTTAAATGATCGTTT
>CAWVTM010000161.1:0-3515 GCA_963933305.1 uncultured bacterium | reverse complement strand
CGGTATTCACTACTTCTTCTGCACTTCTGTCATGGCCAAGATGTATGACTTCGCAGCCTGTAGCTTGTATGATACGACGCATCACATTGATGGCCGCATCATGTCCATCAAAAAGAGATGCTGCGGTTACTATGCGTACTTTATGTATAGGAGTATAAGGTGTTTGATCTTGCATACTTTTATTTAAGTAGCACAAAGATAAGAGAAGAGTGCATTAGCTTCATACATCTTGCTAGTATAGATTGGCTAAAAAATAGGCGTAAAAAAAAGCCTCCAGTCATTACTCTGGAGGCTCAAATCATAAGACGTAATGGTTAAATTACATATAAAAAAAAACATTAAATAATAGAGGTCTTTACACCTCTTATCGGTAATCAACCGAATTGTTGTTGCGGTCATCACTCCGCGGTTAGTAGTGGTTATTCGTATTAAATCAACATTTTTATATTTATTCCGATTCTAGCGGAATGAATTTATTTCACATTTTAAAAGAACGTAATCTTGTTATGTAGATTACAATCTGAGTGCCAAGTGTGCCACACTCACCTATTAAATAAAATAAACATCTAGTAAACAATACATTACACTCTTTTCTAGCAGCAAACAACACGACACAATTTGAGTCCCAAAACGCAACATTTGTCTCTTTTTAGGAATACATTCCTTATAATAGACGGTTTGCCGAATAAGGTGGACACCTGCCAGCTATCAGATAATCTTATATTTACACCCTTAATAACTGTAAATGGAGATATTTAGAGGTCTTTTAGGCCTAACCGTTCTAATTGGAATTGCTTTTATATTTAGCAAACACAAGAAAAGAGTAAATTGGAAGCTAGTCGGTTCTGGTGTAGTGATCCAACTTATACTTGGCTTACTCGTTTTTAAGGTCCCCGTATTTGCGTCAGTATTTGGTGTATTTGCAGGATTTTTCACTCAATTGCTGTCTTTTACTGATGCCGGGGCTGAGTTCATTTTCGGCAACCTAGTATCACAAAATCCAGAGATTAGTAAAACGATGGGATATATCTTTGCTTTCAAAGTACTCCCTACAGTAGTATTCTTCTCTGCACTTACCTCACTTCTCTATTACTTAGGCATTCTACAGAAAATCGTTTACGGCTTCGCTTGGATACTCAGTAAAACCATGCGTCTCTCTGGAGCTGAGAGTTTAGCGGCGGCGGCTAATATCTTCGTAGGACAAACTGAGGCCCCTTTAGTAGTAAAGCCCTACATCGAAAAGATGAGTAAATCCGAAATAATGTGTCTTATGACTGGCGGTATGGCGACCATAGCCGGCGGTGTATTTGCTGCATTTATAGGTTTTTTGGGTGGTGATGATCCCGTGGCTCAGCAGGAATTTGCCAAGCACTTACTTACAGCCTCTATCCTATCAGCACCTGCGGCCATAGTATGTGCTAAGATACTTTATCCAGAAACAGAAGAAGTAAACGCAAAACTAGATATAGATAAGAACACTATGGGTAATGGACCACTTGAAGCTATCTCTAACGGAACTACAGACGGAATACGGCTAGCTGTAAATGTAGGTGGTATGATACTCGTTTTCCTTGCTTTTATAGCTATGATAAACTATTTCTTATTTGATATCATAGGAAACTACTCTGGACTTAACGATGTAATAGCAGGTACTACGATCTATGACGGACTTAATCTACAGATGATATTGGGATATGTATTTGCTCCGCTTGCTTGGGTCATAGGCATAGAAAGTCAAGATATGATACTTAGCGGTCAGTTACTCGGAGAGAAAACAGTAATCAATGAATTCATAGCCTACTTGTCTCTTAAAGGAATGATAGCCGCAGAAGGTGGAGCTATGCTTCAACATCGATCTATAGTAATCCTTACATACGCTCTTTGTGGATTTTCCAACTTTGCATCTATAGGCATCCAGATAGGAGGCATCAGTTCTCTAGCACCAAATCAACGTGGCACTCTTGCTAAGCTTGGGATGCGAGCATTAATAGGCGGTACACTTGCTTGCTTGATGACTGCTACTATTGCCGGAATGCTATTCGCATAAGACTATGAACAGAGGATTTCTGTACGGAGACGGCTTTTTTGAGACTCTCAGAGTAATAGATGGAAATGTTCCACTGATGCAAACTCATATAGATAGAATCAATGATGCTATTGAAATCTTCCAGATGGCCCCCACTTTCTTGATAGACGAGGAATTTATCAGAAGCATAGCGTTATCGTATACAAAGAATGGAATCGTTAGGATCAACTTCTTCCGTGATGGAAAAGGGCAATACACTCCCGAAACAGATGAATTGGCTTTTGATCATTCGTTTAGAGAATTTGATGCTCCTTTCTTTTTACCAACCTCACTCGACTTAGATGCAGACCTAAAGAAAGCCCCGCTAGACAGAGGCGTGATAGGCATATACCCAAAGTCTAAACCAATAGTCCAGTGGATGACCGTAAAAAGTCTTAGCAGCATCTACTATGTGCTGGCAGCTAAATATAAGCAAGAGCAAGCACTCGACTACCTATTGATACAAAATACTGAAGGCCACATTTGTGAAGAGCTCATAAGTAATATCCTTATACAAAAAGGGGAAGACTTCTTTATCCCAAGCCTAAAAAGCGGTGGAGTAAATGGTGCTACACAGCGGTTTTTACTTCGCAACTATGGCTTTGCTATTACTGAAAAGAATCTCACGATGAGTGATATAGAGGATGCCGATGCAGTATTCTCTTGCAAAGGGAGTACTGGGGTGAGTAGGGTTAGGTAGATGTTAAAGACCCCTAGCTACTTTTACACTATCACAATAAACCTTCTGCTTTTCCCAAGGCCAAAATTTATTAAACATTTTTAATGAGTCTAATGACACATTTTCATTTCTAAGATATCCGTAATGATGTCCCGTAGCACCTAACTGCAAAACAGAAACGTGCTCATCATACCAATAGCCTTTGTAAAACCCACTGGTTTGGTCAGTTTTACTATTAAAATGAATAAACCTACCTCCATTACTTACAGCTAAAACTCTATCATGAACTGAGGAATCTACCCTGAAATCATAAATATTAGATAGAATAAGTTCCTGATCTTGCGTACTGAATTCACCTGCCAGCCAAACTTGATTATTGCACGCTCCCATCACAAAAGTACTATCTGGCCTTAATTTTAAGTAGGACACCATCATTGACCGATAGTCTTTTTCATATTCGTATATAAAAAGACCTCTATCTATGAGATCTACAGAACCGAGTTGATATACGCCAACTTCAGCATTACCTTTTTCATTAATTTTAGAATACTTAAACAAGACAAATATCAAACAGATAAATCCGATAACAACCAACAACACAAATATTTTCTTAATCATAGTTCTCCAAAAATACAAAAAATCCCAACTGCCATAGGCAATTGGGATTTTAATATTTGATCTTTATTCGTAAAACGAATTAATATCTATAAGCGTCATTTTTGTATGGACCATTCAAGCCTACACCTATGTAAGTTGCTTGATCTTGACTTA
>CAWVTM010000160.1:0-3530 GCA_963933305.1 uncultured bacterium | reverse complement strand
TAATTGGCGACACCTTAATTAGATAGCCTACTTCTTCTTACCCTTCTTCTTAGGCTTCTTTATTTCTTCGCTCATTAGAGACTTCCAATTATCCTTACCTTCATCTGCTAGCTCTATGGTTTCAGCATACTCTCCTCTAGTTACTACAGCTCTTGTAATAGGTACCGTAGTAAATATCTCTATAGCTTCTAGGAATGGCTTTTCTTCCTTTGCACAAAAAGAGATTGCTTTCCCTTTTGCTCTACCCCTACCTGTTCTACCTACTCGGTGTACGTAGTTTTCTGCTACTTCAGGTATATCATAATTTATTACATAATCCACGCCATCTACATCTATTCCTCTTGCAGATACATCCGTAGCTATTAATATTTTACACGCTCCTGTTCTAAAAGCTTGTAGATTTATCTCTCGCTCAGTTTGTTCTATATCTCCGTGCAGAGTTAGAGTATCTATATTAGCTCTTTCCATAGCAGCCTTGACTCTCTCCGCCCGTACTTTAGTACGTACAAAAACCATAAATTTCAATCCTTCATTTTCATCAATGAGTCTTTGTAAAAAGTAACGTTTATCGTCCATTTCTACAAAAACTATTTGGTGATTTACATTCTTACTTACCGGATCTTTAGGAGATATCTGTATCCGTATCGCCTTACTACTTACCATTTTGTAGGCTTGATGCTTTATTTTGGTGCTAATAGTAGCCGAAAAGAATAAAGTTTGTCTACGTCCAGGTATCTTATTTACAAGGTCATCTATATCTTTGGCAAAACCCAAGTCTAACATATGATCGGCCTCATCTAGTACTAGTATTTCTACCTTATCCAGTTTTAGGTACCCTTGACTTACTAGATCAAATAGTCGGCCGGGAGTACTTACTACTATGTCCATACCTTCTAGTAGTTTATTTATTTGGTGATCTTGCTCTACCCCGCCATACACACAGAGTGCCTTTACCTTCGTATTCTTTCCTATCTGATTAAATACTTGAGTAATTTGCTGAGCAAGCTCACGTGTAGGGGCCATGACTACTGCACGTACCAGACTACTCTTTTCAAAAGCCTTAAACCTGATCTGCTGTATTTTATCGATAATAGGTATGGCAAATGCTGCAGTCTTACCTGTTCCTGTTTGAGCGATAGCTAGCAGGTCTTCACCCCTCTGTATATGCGGCAAACATTTAAATTGAATATCCGTAGGTCTTTTAAAACCCATCTCTTCTAAGTTCCGCTTTACCTCTTTGGACAGCCTATATTCTTCAAACTTCATTTGATACTGCAAAGGTAAGTTTTTTAATAGTGAGACTTCAGACCTCGATGATTCTATTATTTCGATATTCCCCTATTCCTTAAATAGCTATACCTAAATAAAAAGCACTCCCTATACCTCTAAAGATTGCTTAAAATAACCGGTCTAAATAATAAATAACAAATGGCTAATATGCTAGTATTTCCTACCTTCGTAAACAGCAATGAGTTTATTTGATTTAAGATTAGAAGTAATGTCCACCATAGGTAAATCTATGGATGACCTTTTAGAAAAATTTTTAAAACCGATAGAATCTAATTGGCAACCATCAGACCTTTTGCCAGATTCTAGAAATCCAGAATTTTTTGATGAAGTAAAAGAAATACAAGAGATAGCCAAAGAAATGGACTATGACCTGCTTACAGTTCTTATAGGTGATACCATAACCGAGGAAGCACTTCCCACATATGAATCATGGCTGATGGATGTAGAAGGCGTAAACCAACAATATAATGCTGGCGGACCAAACGGATGGAGCCAATGGGTGCGTGGATGGACAGCTGAAGAAAATAGACACGGAGATTTGCTTAATAAGTACCTCTATATCTGTGGAAGAGTAGATATGCGTGAGATGGAAATCACTACGCAGCATCTTATCAATGACGGTTTTGATATAGGTACAGATAAGGATCCTTACAAAAACTTCGTATATACTAGTTTTCAGGAGCAAGCTACTAATGTATCACACAGAAGAGTAGCTACCTTAGTAAAGAAAACAGGCAACTCTCTACTAGCCAAAATAAATGGTATTATAGCAGCCGACGAAGCCAGACATGCTACTGCATATTCAGCTTTCGTGCAGCGTATATTCGAATTAGACCCTAGTCAAATGATGACGGCATTCGAAGATATGATGCGTAGAAAAATAGTAATGCCCGCTCACTTTATGAGACAAACTGGAGATAAAGCTGGCGAACTATGGGAACACTTTAGTGATGCTGCACAGCGTACTAAAGTATATACCGCTCAGGACTATATAGATATACTATCTGGTCTAATAAAAGAGTGGGACATAGAACATATCACAGACTTAAATGAAGTAGGCGAGAAAGCTAGAGACTACCTAATGAGGTTGCCTGATAGACTACAGGGTGTGACTAACCGTATGAAAGAACCAGAGAAGGAATACGAGTTTAAGTGGATAGGAATGCACTAAGTGCTAAATCCAAATTTCAAATAGCAAGTTCAAGCTTAAACTGTCTCAGTAACATGCTTTCAGGTAAATATCGTAAAAATATAGAGCTAGGATGTGAAGTGGAGGTAGTGCAGAAGCACCATCAACGCTCAGGTGAACTAACCGAGGGATTTGTGAAACGAATACTCACTAAATCTCCTGAACACACACACGGTATTAAAGTATTGCTAGAAACAGGTGAAGTAGGCAGAGTAAAGAATGTGATAGAACAAGACTAGATCTCTCTCTATTCTCTTGCTTATACGTCCATCATTTTTCTAGATAAACAGTTTCATTTTTGATACGTTAAATTTGTATAGATAAAAAATATGAGCAATTTCTACGACTTAATAGCAAAGACACCAGCAGGACAGGAACTGAACATGGCAGACTACAAGGGAAAGCCAGTCTTAATCATAAATACGGCTACCAAATGCGGACTTACACCCCAATTTGATGGGTTAGAAAAGCTACACCAAGACTATAAGGATAAGGGCTTAGTAGTTCTAGGTTTCCCGTGCAATCAATTTGCAGGACAAGAGCCAGAGACTAATGAGTCCATAGTAGAGGCGTGTAAAACAAACCATGGTGTCACTTTTCAGCTTACCGAAAAAATAGATGTAAATGGCTCAAACGCTCATCCCATATTCAAGCATCTGAAAAAAGAAAAAGGAATCCCTTTTCTTTCAGCTATCAAATGGAATTTTACTAAATTTTTAGTGAATAAAGAAGGTAAAGTAATAGAACGATATGCCCCTACTACTACTCCGGACAAGATAGCGGGAGATATAGAAAAAACATTATAGATCGGCTAAAGATATAAGAGTACAAAAAAGGACTACCTAGCAGTGGTCCTTTTCTATTAACTTTGATTTGCCCTACGCCCTGCTATCACAAGTCTCAAGTAAATACTATCTTATCAAATACACGGCTAAAAAAAAGAGCAGGCTCTGTGCCTGCTCTTTTACTTGTTAGTTTGTTATGATGAATTCGCTACGGCGGATAAGAAATCTCTAATTTGCCTAAAGGCAAAAGAGCTTTCTTACATCAT
>CAWVTM010000159.1:0-3578 GCA_963933305.1 uncultured bacterium | reverse complement strand
GACTTATTTGCTGCAGATTGAAGTATTCTTATACGTCTTCTATTGGCAAACAAGCCATATTACATCCTTCTGAGAATTTCAGCAGACCCTAAGTAGTCTATCTATCAGAAACTTCTTGTCTACTAGATAGATCCATTTCTTGTAAAGTCTTCAAGTATTTCTCCTTATTATCTGCACGCATTAAATATAGAGTTTCATAAGTTTTGCTGTTAAAGTTAAAGCTATTCATAACCGGAGTCTTGTATGTACTTACAGTTTTAAGCCCTTTCAAAGGGCTTTCTTGTACTATGTAGTAATAACTATACTCCTCAAAGTTATAGTCATATGGTGGTATATTAGCTAAGATGTATCCATTGTGAGCTTTATGATTCATAGCATAATATCCTATGGCATGTCCACTAAGTAAGTAGTCCTCATCCGGCAGTGCTTCTTTTAGCCAACTAATCACAGGGTATGGATTACGCTCTACATGTCTAGCTTGTGCCATATAGTGCCGAGCTACTACATCAGTAGAACTAAAAATCACAAAGAGCATAAATGCTACCTGAATACCCGTTTTACAAAATAAATGACTTCCCTTTTTTAGATAGGGTATAGACCACCATATAGCTAGGATAAGTAGGATACAATTGTACCTATGAAAAGGCCCGAGTATGATGAACCATATTAGATGAGTAAGCAAGACTGTAATATTCTTGGAAGAGATTTTTTTTCGAAATACTTCTGTTAGAGAACCAATAAATGACGCATATATAATGAGCGGAGTCCAAGGTTGAGTGGTATAATAGGGCCAAAAACGAAGAATAAAATGACTGTATAATCTATCAAAAATGTTACCTGATGCGGAGTGCTCACTTCCCTGATGAATAAGTTGGCCGAGCCACATAGGGATATTAAATTCTATAGACCACAAAAAAGCAGTTACTGTGAGTAGGGGATAAAGCCAAAGTATATTTGGCTTAAGAAGAGCAGAGTCTGTGTTTTTTATGCTACATGCATCCAAAAATAAAATTAAGGAAAGAGGCCAAACATCTGGATGGCAAAGGAATAGGAGTGAGGCCGCTATGCTTTGTAGATGATGTCTGCTCATAGCTTTTGCGTAAAATGCAATAGAGAATAGGAGAAAGATAAGAGGTTCTACTCTCACAGCTCTTGTAGTTTCGAATAAAGACTTATCATTTATAAGAAGAATACAAATCCCTAGTGCTATCCAGGTTGGGAGTTGATTTTTTCTTAGGCCTAGATATACAAGTAGTGTACCTATCATAAGATAGACAGCCCAAGGAAATCTCACCCAATAGATACTAAAAGGCAGAATTTTTAAGTGAAGTATGTGAAACCAAGTCTGAAGCGGAAGATAGGCCATGAAATAGCTGCTAGTGCCTTCTTGGGGCCATATTCTGCTAGTAAGTCCTTTGCCACTAAGGTATCTCAGTGCAGGGTCCAAGCCCATTATTTCGTCAATCCAAGCTAACGGAATGAGTTCTAGATGAGTAAAAAGAGCAATAAAATAAAATATGACATAGGCTGCAAATCCTACTGTGATAATTTTTAGAATATTTTTAAGAATGACTTGCAAGTGACTCTATTACACCCCTAGCCCAAGATAGTGATAGTCTAGCTTGTTCGTCTTTAGACATAGCAGAGTTATCTAGTGTAATTGCATCTTCGGCTTTTGCTAGAGGACTGGCCTCACGTGTGCTATCTATATGATCTCGTTCTCTGATATTATGCAGTACTTCTTGATAATTTACGAATACACCTTTTTTCTGCAGCTCTTCGTATCTACGTTTTGCACGTATCTCAGAATTAGCAGTCATAAATATTTTTAGTTCAGCGTCAGGGAATACTGCAGTTCCTATATCACGACCATCCATTACTACGCCCTTATTTTTACCTATTTTTTTTTGTTGGGCTACCAAAAAATCTCGTACGACTACCAGTGTACTCACAGGACTTACAAATTGGCTGATACGCATAGAGCGTATCTCAGCCTCTACATTGACTCCGTTTAGATGTGTTTCGAAAAATGATTTTTCAGGTTCATATTCAAAAGTGATTTTGATATTGCCTAAAACCGCAGGATCTGCTGTTACTTCTTCTAGTGTTAGACTCTCATTCAGGATGTATAATGTGACCGCTCGGTACATAGCACCGCTATCTATAAAGACATAGTCTAATTCTTTCGCTAAGTTTTTAGCTAAGGTACCCTTGCCGCAGCTCGAGTGTCCGTCTATTGCTATGTTAATTTTGTGCTCCAAAGGTTGTCAAACATAATTTTATTTTCTGACTTTAAAAGAATTGGAGAGAAAAATATGACTAAACATTGAGTAGGATAACAGTTTTATAATATTGGTGTCCCTAAAGGCTCTATTCTTATCTTCTTTTTAGTACCTCCTAAGTCTCTACTCACCGAGAAGTAATTAGACGCTATACCCGGAAAGTAACCAGCACTTCCATAACTAAGTGTGAGTTTCTTAATACCTATACCTACACCCCAGCTAAAACCGGTGGTAGCTCTTCTGTTTTCAGGTCCGAGCTCAGCTCTTCGCTGATGATTATAGCCCATACGTAGCTGAAATTTTTCTGAGAAGACTAGCTCTGTATTAAAAATCACATGTCTCATCGCTTTTTCTCCAAAGCTTAATTCTTGATTTTTCACAACACCAGTTTCGAGGTCGATCTCTTTATTACGAGCATTTACATTTACGTATGAGTTATTCCATCTGTGCAGATTATGCAGAGTCAGTGTAAATCTAAGTGGATTATGTGCTAGCTTTTTACTGATACTGGCTTGCACATCGAAAGGAAGGTCTTCTCTAGGACTATCATCATCATATCGGATAAATTGATATCCCACATTTTTTATAAGAAAGGCAGCATTTAGAAGTCTGCTTGTATCTGAGTAGGAGATCCCAAGATCCAAAGCTCCGGCGGTACTTACGTATGCTGCATAGGTGCTATATAGAAACTTGCCGTTGGCTCCGTATGTTATTTTATCGTTGTACTGGCGACTGTAACCTACCTGAAAGGTATAATCTGCCGCACTAAATTCTCCTAGTATGTCTCCTGCTACATCAGTACGCATAAATGTACCGTAGTCATAGTACCCCATGCTAAAAAGAAACATTCCTTGGCTATCCATCTTGTGTGCATAGCTTGCGAAACCATAGTTTAAATCAGCAACGTGATTAGCATATGATAAAGAGATAGACTTGTTCATATCTTCATTGATAAGTGACGGATTTTGAAATCCTGAAGCGGGATCTCTATCTCCATTTACTATGGAGATGCCACCCAGTGCTGCATGCCTTGCACTATTTTCTAGTAGAGCAAAAGTGAAGGAGCTAGTGCCCCCTATCTGTGCAAAAGCACCGAACTGTAGGCACAGAAGAAAAATAATTGGCAATTTTCTCATACAGGTATCTAACGGACAAAGTTAGAAATTATTAGTGGAGACTATGATTTTATTTGGGTCATACTTTTAAGTGAATATTCCAATTAACTAAAAGTCTATCTACAGGGCCTTGGTGCTTCAGTTTTATTTCCCTCAAGCTCTTTGGCTTATGCAAGTAAAA
>CAWVTM010000158.1:0-3622 GCA_963933305.1 uncultured bacterium | reverse complement strand
AAGGAAGCTGGTTTATAAAATGTAAGATATCTCCACTTCCATACTTAAGCTCAATACCTGCATAAGGATTTTCGTGAAACATCCATAAAAAATCACCCAAGGCAAATAAGCCAACAACCCCATAAATAAGATGACCTATGAGCAAATAAGGGATGAATTTAAATTTTTTAGTAAAAATTAGATATATGAGAATGACTACTGCTACTACATATCCCTCCGATCTAATGAAAGGAAGAAATGAGAGCAACAACATGGCTATCAAGCTTCTGTTTTTTATCTCTAGATAGACTATAGCCGTAAGTGATACAGCGAATAAAGGCTCAGTAAGTCCGGAGGATTGCGATAGAAAGAATGTGTGTGCTAGTAGCGACATAAATACGCCCCACCAACCATTCAAGTCATATTCTTCGAATATTTTCTTCATCAAAAAAGAAGAGAGTAGTACACAGATGATATTGAACAACTTTATACCCCACCAACCTAGACTAGCGAAAGGGGAGGCTAATAAGATGAAAATAGGTTTAGACCACATATCTAAGAAGTAGTGAGGTGTGTGCCACGCTTGGTGAGCCTCTATATAGTGTTTTACGCTATCTCCATTATCAAAAGTATTAGGAACAAAGTAGACTAAAATAATGTCCAATAGAATTATTGTTGCCCAAATAATGTAGTCTTTTTTCATAATTCTAATGACCCGTTTATCCATTCTCCATCCAGGTGAGCACCGTATTTAGTATAGAAATCAAGTGCAGGCTTATTCCAATCCAACACCTGCCAAACCATACGTTTGCAATCATTCATTTTACCGAAATCTATGCAGTGCGTAAATAGCTGCTGCCCTGCACCTATACCTCTGTAGGTTTCTGTCACTATTAAGTCTTCCAGATAAAGATACCTTCCTTTCCAAGTGCTATATCTATAGAAAGTAATTGCTACGCCTATGACTTTACCATCTGCTTCTGCTACAAAGGCATCGTATATCTTATCTATACCAAAACCATCTTTCAGCATCATCTCATATGTATTAGTCACTTGATCAGGTGCATTTTCATATAGAGCAAGCTCTTTAATTAGTGTGAGCATTACCGGAATATCCGATTTTAAAGCTCGTCGTGTAGTGGCCTTTTTATTCACTTGTTATGGATTGATAATGTTAAAGTAATATGAAAGATACAATATTGTGACCAAAGATTAAAATATAAAAGGTAAGCAATGGACTATTCTCAACTTTTTACACTCATAGGAGCATTAGGGCTATTCATATATGGTATGATGGTAATGAGTGATGGTATACAGAAACTAGCAGGCACAAAAATGCGTAGTATTCTGGGTTCTATCACTTCTAATAGGTTTAAGGGTATTTTCACGGGCTTTCTTACTACTACACTGATCCAGAGCAGTAGTGCTACCACGGTGATGATAGTAAGTTTTGTCAATGCGGGCTTATTGACTCTTCGTCAAGCTATTGGAGTGATTATGGGTGCCAATATAGGGACTACTATGACTGCGTGGTTACTTGTCATCTTTGGTTTTTCGGCTAAATTTAGTCTTGGAAGCTATATTTATCCAATTTTAGCCATTGGAGTACCACTACTTTTTGTAAATCGTGGGAATCTAAAAAATCTTGGAGAATTTTTAGTTGGATTTGGTCTTCTTTTCTTAGGATTGGAAGGTATGAAAAGTGCAGTAGTTGGATTAAATTTAGGGTCTAACCCTCATTTCCTAGACATGATTCTTTTCCTTAAAAATCAAGAGTTCATCGGAATTATGCTGTTAGTGCTAGTAGGTACACTCCTCACTATTATAGTACAGAGTAGTAGTGCTGCTATGGCACTTACCCTTACGTTGTGCGGTGGTGCTGTTGGTCTTCCTTTTGAAATGGCTGCAGCCATAGTATTAGGCGAAAATATAGGAACTACCATAACTGCTAATTTAGCAGCACTAGTAGGTAACGTACATGCCAAAAGGGCGGCTCGAGCACACTTTATTTTTAATGTCTTTGGAGTGGTCTGGATGTTGTTACTTTTCTATCCATTTACCAGTTTTATTGGTTTTTTAATGAGTAAAACACAGTGGGGAAGCCCTTTTGTGACTGGCAACCTAGTACCAGGGGAAACTGCTGTACAGTATTCACTTTCTGCTTTCCATACCGTATTTAATATTATCAATACGTTAGTTTTGGTATGGTTTGTTAAGATCATAGAATCTTCCGTGATTCGATTTACTCCATCTAAAAATGACGAAGATGAGATTTTCAAGTTGGAATATATAGGATCTGGCATAGTGAGTACACCAGAGATTTCTGTATTAGAGGCTAAAAAAGAGATAGTAAAATTTGGACTGCTCACTAAAAAGATGCACGTCAAAGTGAAGAAGCTTGTAAATGCTACAGACAAGAAGGAACAGAAAAAACTCCAACAAAAAATAGAGTATTATGAGGGTGTCACTGATAATATTCATCAAGAGATAATTAATTTCTTGGCCAAATTAGGAAACAAAGAAGTAACAGAGAATACTTCAGAACAGATACGCGGTTTATTAGGGGCATGCAATGAGCTAGAGAGTTTAGGAGATATTTACTTCAATATGGCCAAACAGTTAGATAAAAAAACAAAAGATAAAGTTTGGTTTGATCAAAAGCAGCGAGATAATTTGAATGCTTATTTTGATCAGATAGTTGAAGCGTACGACGAGATGCTCAGTAATCTAGATAAAAATCACGGCACAGTAAATCTAACTGAAGCTCAAAAGCTAGAAGAAGCAATAGATGATACTAGAAATAAGCTTCGTAAAAAACACCTGAAGAGCATAGAGAAACAAGAATATAACTATAAGAGTGGACTCATTTATAATAACTTGTTCTCAGGTCTAGAAAAAGTAGGTGACTACCTGATAGGTATATCAGAGTATGTGAGTGGAAAAAACTTAAATTAATAACGACTTAGGTATCAATGCCAGCATGTAAAGAGTTCTGAAAAGGTGAATCTTGAGTGGTAAGACATCAAAAAAGATAAGTAAATTATGTTTCACACTCCCTGAATCTATGACTTTATTTAGATGATTATTAAATGCTTTAGTCTGACTTATATACAATGAAGTTGTTTTATTGACACATAAATAAGCCATTAATTCTGCAAAAAAATTCGGTATTGCCTGTATTTGGTTTGCGATATTTTGCTTCATATTCTATTATAATAAATTGAGATTTAAGCCCAACCTTTATTTTAATACATTTTAAATGCCTACTTTAGTACTATGAATTCCCTAATACCCACCGCAATCATTCTTTCGCTTTTTTTTTCAAGTTCCTTTGGTCAATGTCAATTAGACAAGATATATGTAAATGCTGTATTGGCAAATCCAAGTGGATCTACCGGTTTTGATACAGATGGCAATGGAACAGTATCTATTAGTGCCGACGAGTTTGTGCAAATATGTAATGATAGTACCGGCGATGTAATAGTCACAGGTTGGACAGTCGCTGATATAGTAAGAGTGCGTTATACTTTTGGTACGGACACTATACACGCGGGAGAGTGCATAGCCATAATTAATAACTATCAGGGGAGTACACCTATGCCTGCCTACTTTAGAGATAGAAATTCTGGATCTTCAATTTGGA
>CAWVTM010000157.1:0-3690 GCA_963933305.1 uncultured bacterium | reverse complement strand
GTATTGGTTTTGTGAGAATCCTCTGCTTTCATTATCATTCTACTTTTCATATCTAGCGATGTCATTTTCACTCTCCACGATATCCTGGTCTTATTACTGTCTATAGCTTCTAGTGTGTAATCATCTACCCTAGAAAAAAATTCTTTCACTATGCCTTCATTCACTATACGCGTGGGATCTTCATATACTTTTACCACTCTGTGCATAATCATTTCCTGCGGATAATACAAATCGTACTCTGCACTTAATTCTGTCTCAGCACCTCTAGTCTGCTTCACACTCTCTAATCCTTTCATCCACTTAGTCATCATATCTGGTCGGCTAATAGCTTCAAATACCTCTTCAATCGGAGCTTGTATATCTTCATTTACCCGATACTCTAACTCTGATGGAGCTAGTAAAATCATTCCATAAAAACCTGCTGCTACGAATAGCATTATGATGCCTACATACTTTATTATTTGCATACTACAAATCTACTTTAGATTTTATGATTTGATAGTATGACAATAAAATGATACTTTTATAGACATTAAAGTAAAATTTATGAAAAAATATTCACTTCTTATTATTGCCATAATGCCTCTATTGTTTCTAATTCTCTCATCTGCTCAAGCTCAGACTACATATGATGCTGATCTAGACTCCGTGTACAGAGTCAATGGAGAATACACTATGACGCCACTTCACCATTGCGACACCTTTAAGTTTGGTGGAAGAGTAGTGAATAACGGCACCGGGACTATCACAGACGTCTTAGTAAACATTACGAATGGAAGTGGATATGTAGATTCCTTAAATTTTGCTTCAATATACTCAGGATCTGAAAATAGTGATTTATCTTCAAGTGGATTCTTGCCAAGTGCTATTGGCGACTACAAGGTCAATTTAAGCACCTCCATTTCTGAAACAGAGACTGACCTCTCCAACAATAATGACTCTCTAGAATTTGAGGTTACTGACACTATATATGCACGAGATCTAGGTACTCCAATTAATGGATTAGGCTTTACTGGTGGCAGTGGCTATATAGGTCAACGATTTAGCCTAAAGGTTGCAGATACTATTACGTCAATTACCTTTTACATAAATACTCCTATAACTGGAGACTCTTGTAAGGCTCATATATTTAACTTTAATGGAATACCTGGGACCATACAAGGGTCAACTAACCCTATATACTTGTCAGCTGGACAAAACTGGTATACGGTAAAATTAAAGTGTCCAGCAATTGTGGCTGCTGGCGAATATTTTGGAGCATTGGAACAATTGACCACCGCAAATATTGCACTAGGCTATGCTACAACTAACGTACATGATTCTACCGTCTACTATGATGGTGGAGCAGGATGGACTCCGGCAGATGACTTACCTGTACCATTAAATAAAGCTGTCTTGTTACTACGAATCAATGTAGGCCCATATGACACCTATAGAGAAGTAAACATCACTTCTAGTAAAGATACAGTATGCGATCTATCTCAGGTACTTCTGACTGCAGATAAAGGAAATACATTTGCTTGGTCTCCAGCAAGTCTTGCTTTATCTCCCAATACAAAAAGTACATTTTTTGAACTAGCCACAGCTACAGAAATAACTATAATCGCAGACTTCGGCTGTGGACTCACCGCTAGAGATACTATCACCATACAAGTGACGCCTGCTCCCAGCGGCACTATAATAGCAGACACCACCATTTGTATAGGAGACAGCATAGATTTGACCGCTTCTGGAGGAAGCAACTATAGCTGGGTAGGTGGACCTACCAATACAGCGTGGCGTGTAAGTCCAACAGCATTAACAAAAAACTATACTGTAATCATAGATAGTACCAATGGATGTATAAATGGGTTTACGACACAAGTATCCGTAAGCTCCCCTGCCGTAGTAGCTTTAGGTGATACAGCAGCGTGCATAGGCCAATCCGTAACTGTTAAAAGTAATGGAGCAACAAGTTACTCTTGGGATGGAGGACCAGCCACACAAGAGTATACTTTTGAAGTAATACAAACAGAATATAAGGTAGTCACAGGAACCAGTGATAAAGGTTGTATCATTTCAGATTCTGTACTAATCACAGCTAATACTTCTCCAATACTTACTCCTCTAGCAGATACAGGTGCGTGCTTTACAAAGTTCATCTCCATCACGGCGGATGCAGTAGCAGATAACTTCTTATGGAGTAATGGGGATACGTCTAAGACTACAAGATTTCAAATGTTAGCACCAAAAACATTAACCGTAATAGCCATAAATGCCAATGGATGTGAGGCTTATGATACACTGAGTGTAGCTAGATACCTGAAACCAAATGGAGTAATATCGCCTGCTAGTGATACCGCCATCTGCGAAGGCACCTCACTAGCTGTGACTGCAAGTGGCGGTGCTAGCTATGAGTGGAGTAACGGTGAGATCACTGCTACAGCTAACCTCTCCCCTACTCAAGTAACTACCTATACCGTAATCACACGCAGTGCCGAAGGTTGCGAAGATTTTGACGACATCACAGTATCAGTAAACCCACTACCTGTTGCTGGGTTTAGTCATCAGGTTTTTAAAGACTCCGTAGTATTTAGTAATACATCTACCCTAGCTACCAGCTATGCTTGGGATTTTGGGGATGGACAGTCTTCTGCTGACTTAAACCCTTTTAATATCTATGATACCACGGGCTTGTATGCTATTACACTTACCGCTACAAATGACTGTGGGGACGTGGACAGCACTATCACTATAAGCGTGACTGTACCTGTAGAAATAAATAACATATCGGACCTAGCACTTTGGAAAAATGTAAATCTCTATCCTAATCCTACGGCAAGTACCCTTAACTACTACATAGAAAATCAACTGTATGGAGCTATGAATATCACTGTTATCAATGTCAATGGTAAAGTACTGCAAACCTCAGCACAAACTAAAGGGAGTAACCAAATCTCTGGCACTTTGGACTTAGCGAGCTATACAGACGGTATCTACCTCATAGAATTTAGAATAGATGACTCGGTAATACGTAGCAGAGTGGTAAAACACTAAGCATACTTTTACTCATCTAAAAAGCTCAAGGGAAATTAATTCTCTTGAGCTTTTTTATGGACGATGATCTCTGCACATGAGCAAATTGACCACCATCTTATTTAGCTAGCGACAGGACTATACAAGTCTTAATAGTTCACTGCAATAGGACCTGCCCACTCTGATTGAGAACTATTTGTACATTCATTTTTAACATAGAAATCATACGGAGCACTCTCTGCTATTGGGAAAGAAGGGAATCCACTATCAGTGCTGATTCTAGAAAATTGGTAATCGTCTGAATCAGCACCCTTTGGTACAAAAACTACGTGAAATGTACGATAACCATACGTCTCCACTAAGAATATCTCCACCCTCTCATATACTAGGGACAAAGGCCCCATCGTACTTGTCATCGCCTAACTCAGAAACGTTGAACACATAAATATTCGACTTAAAACAATAACAATAATTTTGAAGGATTTCAACTAGCAACTATTTTAAATAGTGGTACTGGATTTCCAATTACATTAAAGATAAAAAAACAGGTTATTAACCCCTCGGATTTAACCGTGAGCTACTGTGTCAACCTAGCCACATACTTCCCCAGTACATCCAATTCTATGTTGGCAATATGGCCCACCTGCAAGGTGTGAAAGATAGTATGCTCGTAGG
>CAWVTM010000156.1:0-3694 GCA_963933305.1 uncultured bacterium | reverse complement strand
TTATCTTTAAAGAATGAATACGCTAAGGCCACAGAAGTAGTGCCATCTACATCATAATCTCCAAAAATGAGTACACCTTCCTTATTGTCTTGAGCGAGCTGTATCCGCTCTATAGCCTTATCCATATCCTTCATCAGAAATGGATCATGCATATCTCCTATTCTGGGGTTGAAGAATTTTTTCACCTTATCTGGACTATCTACACCCCGCTGCACAAGCATTTGGGCTATTAACGCTGGAGCATTGAGCTCAGAAGTAAGTACATCTACGAGAGCTTGGTCAGGAGCAGATTTTTGTTTCCAGATTTTCGATATCAGTTTTGAGTTATTCAATGTTTAGTTTTCAATGTTTTTCAAGCTATCCTTCGCATTTAGTGAAGATACTACCTTTTTTCCTGTTTTGGCCTCTAGAGATTTTCTAGCATCCTTGGCTACCTGACCGCCTTGTTTAGCTACAGACTTACTCTGCTCAAAAGTCTCTGGAGCAGTAGCTTTCGAAATATCTTTGGTAGAAGCTTCTGCAAGCATATTTAAAATCAGCTCGGTATTGGTCATGTTATCTCGAATGTTTTCTTTTTTTAAGCCTTTTAAAATCTTGTACTCTTTTGTTGATTTTTCAGACCATGCCTTTGTAATAATATCTGTAAGTATGGGAAACTGCTTTCCCTCTTTTAGTCCTCTGGCTTTCCATTCATCTGTCAATTCTTTGCGTACCTCTATACTTTTTAGTCGTTGATTAATCCAATTTTCACTGTACCCCAAACGTAGATACTGCTCCAATGCCCTATCTATACTCAGTTCTGGATCTTGCATTTCATCCAATCGCTCACTTGCTACTTGGGCTAGCCACAGTTTGAACGGTTCAGCTTTAGGAGATGGAATGGACTGTATTAGACGAAATAATTGGGCTGTATTGGCTACATCCGTAAGACGCATTTTCCCATCTGCAGCACGCATTTTCAAACCGTTACAATTTGTAACGGTTTGATTCCCTTCCTTCAAAAGACGCTTTTTAAGGACTCTCCAATAGACTTGTGGATTTACACTTTCGGTCAATACCGAAACCACATCCACAACAGAGAAATACCACTCTTCGTGTTCTTCATCCCAATGTGTTCTCACCGTTTGATCACCAAATTCTCTTACGTCTTTCATTTCTTTGATATTTTGATTATCACTTTGTTAGCTACCAATGTACTAAATGAACACGAAATATAAGTAAGTTCATTTTTCAAAGTGATTACTCTTAGTTAGTTAGTGTATCATAATTTAAACCAAGAATGTATTCAATATAAATCTAGTTGCCTCTGCAACAGGATCATCTGACCAATCACCAAACTCAGGATAGTGCTTAAAGTCCCAAATTATTATAGGATTCAAATCTGGGTCTAATTGCAGTGCAAATGGCTTAAAGTATGCAAAACTATCCCAAAGCTAATATCCCTTTGAAGACAAATCGTAATTACACCTATGAAATATCTGAAATCAAATCAGGATTCAGCTCACTAATATTCACAAAACACCTTTCTCATCCTCAGTATATCTAGCTAACATCTCAGAATAACTTTCTGGGATATACCTATCTATATCAATGAAAGGATTTGAAAAGAGCATTACGCTTACAAACTGATCTCCACCTGACTAAGGTCTATAAACTGCTGCACGCGGCTATTTATCTCCGGTAATTCTAAATTAACGAGTGACTCTGTACCGAACTTCTCTACACAAAAACTAGCCATAGCACTTCCATAAATAACGGCTCTTTTCATGTTTTCAAAAGAAATATCATCCGAAGCAGCTAGATAACCTATGAATCCACCGGCAAACGTATCTCCAGCTCCAGTAGGATCAAAAACAGACTCTAGCAGTAATGCTGGACAGAAATAAATCTTATCCTCGCCAAATAACAATGCACCGTGCTCACCTTTCTTAATAATAAGGTACTTAGGTCCCATTGCCATTATCTTCTTAGCAGCGGTTTTTAATGCATACTCCCCGCTCAGCTGACGTGCTTCCTCATCATTAATGATCAGTACATCCACCATAGCTATCGTCTTGTGTAACTCATCTAAAGCTATGTCCATCCAGAAGTTCATGGTATCCATAGCCACTAACTTAGGCTTAGTTTCCATACGTTCTATCACAGTTCGCTGCACCTGAGGAGACAGATTCCCTAACATCACATACTCACTCGCTTGATACGCTTGAGGGATTACAGGGTCAAAGTTTTCCAATACATTCAGTTCCGTAACTAGCGTATCACGACTATTCATATCGTTGTGGTACTTACCACTCCAAAAGAATGACTTTTCATCCTCTTTTATTTGAAGGCCTTCAGTATCTACCCCGTGATCTTGTAATAGCTTAATATCTTCCTTAGGGAAGTCTCCACCTACTACAGCTACTAAGTTCACATCACTCCCGAAGTAACTACTACTAAGAGCTATGTACGTAGCCGCACCCCCTATTATTTTATCTGTCTTGCCAAAAGGCGTCTCTATGGCGTCAAAAGCCACACTTCCTATTACTAGTAAACTCATGACTGCAAAGGTACATTATTGCAAATCACAAAACTCAAAATTCCAAATACCAATATTCACTACTTATAAAGCCCTTAGATTAGGAGGCTTATACGGCTACACAACTGTTTCCTTCAGTCAGTAGCCCGAAAAAGTGCGAATTCTAAAGGTACAAATCTCAACATCCATTTTTGACCAGCATTTAAGTTTGTATTTGTTGTTTGAGTTTGTATTTGTACCAATAGCTAACGGGATGAGTTTGATTATCTATTTTTGCAGTCATGAATTTGAATGACATAGCTAAAACGCTAGATGCGGCAGCAGCCAGTGCTAAAGCCACTGCCCAGATAAGTACTACTGAGAGTTTCACAGAGGAGCAAGCGTATGAGATACAGCGACTTTCCTTGGAAGAAAGATACACTAGAGGAGAAACTTTTGCAGGGTTAAAGCTAGGCTTCACCTCATTTGCCAAAATGGAGCAGATGGGCGTGCACGACATGATCTGGGGTAGACTCACCGATGCTATGTGGTACAAAAGCGGAGACGAGTTACCTATGGACAAGTTCATACATCCTAGAGCTGAACCAGAGATAGCTTTCTTACTAAAGAAAGACTTAGATAGAGAAATAAGCCTAGAGGAGATACCCGAATACATCCAAGCGTGTGCTCCTGCCATAGAAGTAATAGATTCTCGGTATGAGAATTTCAAATTCTCTTTAGAAGATGTGATAGCAGATAATTGTTCTTCATCGGCATTCGTAATCGGAGCGTGGCAACCGCTTCCTGATTCACTAAACAACTTAGAGATAAGCCTATTGTTTGACAAGGAAGTAAAGCAGAGTGACAGCAGTAATGCTATTTTGGATAATCCATATTTGTCTATTTGTAACGCATCCCGACTCGCTGTCAAGTACAATCAACCCTTCAAAGCGGGTGAAATCCTACTCGCTGGAGCTGCTACGCCAGCAGTATTCATAGAATCAGGCAAAAAAATCACTGCTAAAGTGGCGTCACTAGGGAGTTGCACACTTCTTCCAAAATAAATCTGCCAAAAGTATTTTTGGTTTAAACTAAAAATCTATTTTTGCACTCGCTTTTGAAAGAGAGTACAAGACGCCTTCATAGCTCAGCTGGTTAGAGCGGTTGACTGTTAATCAATAGGTCCCTGGTTCGAGT
>CAWVTM010000155.1:0-3696 GCA_963933305.1 uncultured bacterium | reverse complement strand
AAGAAAACAGCAGAAATAATAAAGCACATACCCACAACAATGGCTATAATTAATACGGGGTTTCGTGCTTACCCAAAGTTTGGAGCTTTTAACCAAGTCCGCCAAATCTTTTGATTTGGCTTTAAAATAAAAAAGATAAAACAAAATAAAAAGATTTGGCTAAGTGCATAATCGAAAGTTCACTACTTTTAATTCCCGTACTAACCATAGCCGAGACGTACGGAATCCTATCAAGATAACCCCATAACTATAATAGGTGCTGGAGCGGGGGCTGAGGTCACAGCAAGAGGTGTTTTTGGAGATATATTAAGAATAGCAGAAAACAAATAACTACTGATTGTAAACCTTGTAAATGCGATATCGCTGCGGGGATGCAAGCTATATAACGAGCAGGTTGGATTAAGGACAAGTTATAAGATGGTGTATGTAGCTTCAGGAACAGTATTTTAGACCTACATCCCTTAAGAGCAGCACCTAAACATTCTCCACCCCATATCCGTTAATACCACTATGCACATTACCAAAGCGGATATTACTTCTATGGATCGCATTGAGCGACTCCATCTCATCAACTCACTCTCAGGTATTAAACCTGTGAACCTCATAGGCAGTGTAGATGCAGATGGCAACGAAAATCTTGCTATTTTTAGCTCTGTGGTACATCTGGGCAGTAATCCTGGTCTCTTTGGGTTTATCCTTAGACCTCAAGGCGATGTACGAAGACATACCTATGAAAACATACAAGCTACAGGTGAGTATACCATCAATTTTGTGCATACTACTTTTATGAAAGAAGCACACCTTACATCCATAAAAGCAGAAGATAATGTGAGCGAATTTGAGCTAAGTGGACTTACTCCTGAGCATATTGCAGATTTTAAAGCTCCCTTTGTAAAAGAAAGTGCTATCAAGCTAGGAATGTCATTCAAGCAAGAAGTACCTATAGAACTCAACGGTACTAGCCTCATTATAGGGCAAGTAGAACATATCATACTGCCAGATGGAGCTATGGACGATGGTGGACACTTTGATCTGGGAGATCATAATGTAGCTGGACTCAGCGGACTGAATACGTACTACTCGCTAAAGAAAGAAGCCCGATACCCATATGTACGGGATGAGTTTACGTTGGAGGATTTGGGGTAAGGCTTGGTAAACCTTCACATCCTATAATCATCTCAATTCGTACTAAAACTCTTCCCCGCATCTAAAGCACTTTGCTTTCATTTTCACAAATGGTAGCGGAAAACCCATAAGCAACGTGGATAAAAGTGCCCAATTCCCTGTAATAAATGGATCGCTGACATTGGAGGAGCCACAAAAGCTGCACGCTTTTATATTTGGATAGCTCACCTTATCTATTTCTAGATCCGAAGAATAGTCTGCTTTTAAAATTTCAATCGCTTGCTCTACTGCTACTTCTGACACTAGTAACTTCACCCCACCTATGGCATTAGAATAAAAATTATTAATTTGAACAGTTAACTCGTCACGTAATTCACACGCTATATCTTGAGCCTCCAACTTGCCTTTAGCTAAGTGGGCCTCGTGAGGATACATAAAGGTTTTTATGAGAATCATTTCCATGTTTCCAAAGATAGAATTTTAATCTACTCCCATAATAAAGTACCTTTGAGATCACATGAATGACATCAGGTATAATACAAGTGAATCGAGTCAGACCAATCATATTGACCTTTGGAGTGGTCGTAGTTCTGACGCGAGTGTGGGCATATCCCAAGATCGACCAATTTATCAAAGTTGACCGATGTTTAAAAAGAGAGGACACTGGAATTATGAGACCCAAGAATGTAGATTTAGTTCTATGGAAGAACGAACTCAACCCCAAAAAATGATCGCTTAAATGATCAGCAGCTTGTTGACGAACAAAGTGAAAATACTCCTATAGTCTCGAAATGTGACATTGATTTGGAATCTGAAAACATAACTAAATGCAGGAATATGATAATTAATAATCCAATTATCGATACTACCTATTTAAGCAAAATTTGGACTTTAGACCCCAACGGCCCTCAAGCAGATTTTTGGTTTAAAAGAACTGAATATTATGTGGTGGACTATTATGCAAATGGAGCGATGCCGTATAAATTAGATAGAGACAGCTTGACTATAGCTCACACTGATTTTATTCGAAAAGGAAGAATTATTTCCGTGGGTAAGGACACTTTAAAATTCAGTGGAGTGAACGTAAAGACCTAACCCAATACATAGAATGGGAAAATCAACACAATACTATGTGTAACGTTCTAAGAAGTGAAAAAACAGTAGAATACGAACCACATCCAAACAACTACAGTAATTAAAAAATCAAAACATACCTTTAAAAATGACTACATTGAAAATAGCACTAGACTGGACACCAAACATCAATCATATCGGAATATATATCGCAAAAGAATTAGGATACTATGCCGAAAAAGGACTTGACATTGAAATTTTAAATCCGCTTGATGATAATTATGCAACCACTCCTGGCAAAAAGCTAGAGTTGGGTGTAGCAGATTTTGCCATTGCCCCTTTTGAGACCGTAATTAGTCTGAATAACAAAAAAAATAGTGTAGATGCTATTGCAGTTTTCGCCATTTTACAAGAAGACATTAGCAGTATAGCTTCTTTAAAGTCATCTAACTTAGACTCCCCAAAACTGTTAGACGGAAAAGTATACGCCTCCTACAAAGCTCGCTATGAAGACCACATTGTCAAAGAAATGGTTAAAAATGACGGCGGAAGTGGGGATATGACGCTGGTCTACCCTGACAAGTTAGGCATATGGAACACATTATTAGAAGGGACCGCAGACGCCACATGGATATTTGACAATTGGGAAGGTGTAGAAGCAGAGACTAAGCATATAGAGTTAAACAAATTCTCCATGTCTGAGTACGGTATTCCATACTGTTATTCGCCAGTCATTATTGCTAAAAACAACCTAGCCACTGCCCACAAGAACGAGTATTCCCTTTTTCTAAAAGCAACCCAAAAAGGGTATCAATATGCCGTAGAAAACAAATCGAGATCTGTAAATATATTAAAAAAACACCTAACAGATTATGACAAAGAAAATGTTGATTTGAATAAATCCATTGATATCACAGCTCCCTATTTTGGTGACGAGAGAGAATGTGGGCTCATGAAACCTGAAAGAGTTGATGTGTTTTTAAAATGGCTCGTAGAACATAGTTTAGAGGGCAATACAATTTTAGATCAACACTTATTTACAAACGACTTTCTAAGATAGCAAGACCTTTTCGCACGCCACCTCACTCACATGAGGCCCAAGCATAATCCGTAGAAAACAAACTTTGATAGCCTCTCTAAGGACGCTGTGAAAGAGAAGAAACCTTCCTAAAGAATAGCGCTATAAAATGCTAGTACTATCAAAGACCTATATTCGTAATCAACAAAGTACACTATAAACCAGAGGTGCATTTGCAACTTAAGTCTAGCCGATAGAGCGAAACCATTAGAATTCAATTTACACCTAAACGAACCAGGTATATACCACCTACAGGAGGCTGATTTTTATTTTCGTCTTCCTGAATTTTAGAAGATAAAATAAAAATACTGCAGATTATCTTTTAATAGGCATCAATGTTTTATACCAAAATAGCTTTCAATTACCGCATATAAATCGTTTTTTACTCGATTTCTATTCGTTAAAAAATACGTGTCCGC
>CAWVTM010000154.1:0-3807 GCA_963933305.1 uncultured bacterium | reverse complement strand
ACCGAAAGTGCATCTGATCACTATCCTGTGGTAGCAGATTTCAGTATGCCTACTATACTCAGCGTACCAAATATTAACTCGGAATCTAGCATCAAAATCTATCCCAATCCAAGTAACAATACACTAAGTATAGACTTCCATAAAGTAGGCAAGCATAGGATTACGCTCACAGATGCCAATGGGACTGTACTACTCAGACACACCAGCTCTGCTTCTACCACTTCGCTAGATGTGAGTGCTATAGCTTCAGGCATCTACTTTGTGACAGTCACTTCAGGTGATGGTAATAGTGAGGTACAGAAGTGGATGAAGTTATAAGCATACCTTTTAGAGGTACAGCGTCTGTACAAATTTTAAAACACCTAAAAATCAATAAATGGAGAATGTATCTAACAGGTCACTAATCAGTAGACTATACAGTGCCGCAGACAGACAATTACTAGAGGCTGCTTATGATGCAGACAGCTGGTCAGAATGGTACATTGAAGTACAAAAACTAACGGGTCCAGAAAAGATGGTCTATGTGATAGTGAAACTAAATCAAACGGTGACTAACGGTGGTTTTGCAGAATTCTATGAAACGTCACATGGGATCTTTGCTCCTGAAATAATACACGTACTAAATGAGATAAAGGCAACTGCATCTGCCAATATAGTGGCCAGTACTTTATCTATAGTAAACCCTACAGGATTATTAGATGAGGTATACAAAGAACTGGTGTTCGCCCTACAGCTTTCAGATCAACAGAAAGAGGAATTACAATCTCACGATATGCAGTACGACCAACTCCACGACCACGAAAATCTAGAGAATTTATTGGGCGACTATTTGCAAGGGATAGTGAAGTAATAACTCATTCAACTTTCGTCTTATACCAAAATAGCTTTCAATTCCCGCATATAAATCGTTTTTCACTCGATTTCTATTCGTTAAAAAATAACACCATAGCTTGTGCCTCAGCTAAAGCTATGGCGACACGCGGAAGGCTATGCAATGATTTTTCGCCTTTACAAACCTTCGATAAACTCAATTTATTTATACGGCACTTAAAAACTAAATTGGTAATAATCTCAATAATACCATTAAAACTGCTACCGACAAATCAGCTAAATATCATTCCAAAATATCTTAAGTGTACGTAGTCCCTGAAACTTAATTTGCGATATCCCTTCATAACAAACCGAATGTAAACGTTCATCAAAAAAGAAACAGTAAAATCTTAATCTAATCCATCGAGTTAACGTCTCTAAAATTCTCTCGTCAATGATAGATATGCTATATCTAGGCATTCTTCTTCAACGTTTATAGGTAAACTAACATAAGCAGTAAGGTTTTGTACCCCTTTCCGAATAGAGCGGCGAAATAAACCCAAAACTAGCACCCATAAAAAAACCATCCTAGCTACCTAAGATGGTTTTTATAATTCGTGTATGACTCTTTTACCCTAAATAGGTTATAAAAAACTCAACAGTCTTTTTTATTTTGGCATTACTACACTGTTGATAGCGTGTATTACTCCGTTAGAAGCTGCTACATCTGCTATTACAACTGTTGCTGCATTTCCATTCTCATCTGTGATAATCACATTATCTCCATCTAGTGAAGCCACTAAAATACCACCTTGTACAGTCGCTATTTCAAATGATCCACCATTGGTATTGATAGCCTCTACTACTGCAGCAGCCTCAAATTTACCTGATACCACGTGGTAGGTTAAGATACCACTTAAAGTAGCTAGGTTCTCCGGCTTCAGTAAGTTGTCTACCGCTCCTTCTGGAAGTGCAGCGAAAGCATCATTAGTAGGAGCAAATACTGTAAAGGGTCCGTCTCCACTTAATGTCTCTACTAATCCTGCTGCAGCAACTGCTGCTACTAGAGTAGAAAAGTTTTCGTTAACTGAAGCTACACCTATTATATTAGGAGTTTCTACTACAACTACTTCTTCTACTACTTCTTCTGTAGTTACTTCTTCTGCTTCTTCAGTTTTAGGAGTTCCACAAGCTGTTATCGCAAACATTCCTAAAGTAGCAATAGCTACTAATACGTTTTTCTTTTTCATAATTATTAATCTATTTAATTCACTCCAAAATTACAATTTAAAGTTCAAAATGCTATGGGTTTTGTTCAATTTATTTCTCATTTGCCTAAACAAAAAAATAAGGGTGATTTACTACATTTCTGAGCACATTAAGCTTTCCTACTCTCTCTTCTTATGCCTTTATTTACAACACTAGAACTACAAGAACTAAATCATTGACTGCCTTTGCCGAAAAAGGCAGTCAATAATACTACTCTACCCTCTTAGCCTAAAGAACACATCCTACCGAGTAAAATCAAAATCACTAAGGCAATAATATAAAGCGTTCAAGCATTCTGACACACTCTATCACTTTAAGTACTAATTCAAAACCAATAGCACTGCGAGTGTAACAAATGAGTACTGTATTTTTAGGTACTCTAACCGCTATTAAAAAACACTTTACCTCCATTGCTAGTAATACTTACTTATAAATCGCTAATTTCGGAGAAATTGAATTATAAAAAATCTCTACTGGGCAGCTCTCTTGCTTTTATACTAGCGACCAGTTGTTGCTGGCTTCCTGCATTAATAATTATGGTAGGCGGTGGAAGTGCCCTATTCGGCTTAAGCAGCCAGTTCGAGAGACTAAGTGGCGTTTTTATCGCTCTTGGACTTGGCTTATTAGTTTTGGGCTCATATCAGTATTATCAAAAACAAAACAAAACGAAGAGTACGGAAGTAGTGTTAAAATCCACCATCACTTGCCCAAAATGTGAACATATAGAAGAAGAAACCATGCCGATAAATGCATGCCAATACTTCTATGAATGCAAAAACTGTACAGAGATGCTAAAACCGAAACTAGGAGACTGTTGCGTCTTTTGTAGCTATGGCACTGTTGCTTGTCCACCCATTCAATTGGATCAAGATTGTTGCTAAAGAACATCCCCATTTCACACCAAAATCTATAACGCTGATTTAGTCATAGATGACATTCAAGGTTCTAATCGCTTCATACACACTTCGACTCTGATCAAGATTGCGGAGTGGCGGTATTCCCTGACGCAGTAGAAGGCATCGGTTATACCAATGTGATAATGACTTCCGATTCCAACACATCAAAACGCTGTTCATTCTTCGATGCATTCCGATAAACTCATCCGATAGCTATCGGGAGACAAACGACTCCGATTCGAAATTTGTATAACATGACAAAGCAAAGCTGAGCATCAAAGGAAAAGCATAACTTCACCCTCTAAAAAAACTATTCACCCTATATTGCCGCCCTATAAAAAAGCACGATACCGAAATGGAAGAAAATAGAGAAAAACCAACCCCAGAAGCGAAAGCACTTTCACTTTTTTTAATGGCATTCAAGTCTGATAATCAGTCATACAAGGATAAATCAAGACAAATGAAAAATCGTTTGGATTTAGTTTCTGCTGGCAAGCTAGATAAAGACATCTATCAGAATGAAGTAAAAAGTGCATTAGCATCATATGGCGGATATACTGATGTGATAGAGAAAACAGTAAAGTTTTACATTGAGAAATTTGGCGAGTATAAGTCTCAAGGCGATGATAAGTACAGCCAAGATGCTCAGGCCATAGCTGAGAAGCTGATGCCTGAAGAGTAGAACAAAAACGTGAGAAGAAATCCCAAATGAAAACAGTAGTCATCGTGGGCAGTTCAAGAAATGATGGGGATACTGCAGCTCTAACAGCTGAACTGATATATTAACCCAACTCGTACCTATTAAAAAAGCTTAATTGCAGTGCTTTTTTAG
>CAWVTM010000153.1:0-3849 GCA_963933305.1 uncultured bacterium | reverse complement strand
CTAAGAGGACTAAAAGTATTACTGAAAGGGAAAAACCCAAAAGGGATATTGCTTGGTAAAAACTCAAAATGGATAGCGAGTAGTCGCATCACATTTGGTAGATTTCTAAAACTTGGTGATAATGTAACACTCAGCGGTTTAGGAACTAAGGGACTATCCATTGGGGATAATGTAGGTATAGGATCTCACAGTCAAGTGATTGTAAGTACATCTCTAAATGACCTAGGCAAAGGCATCAAAATTGGCGACAACGTGGGTATAGGAGAATTTGCTTATCTAGGTGGAGCTGGAGGCCTAGAAATAGGTGATGACTGTATAATAGGTCAGTATCTGAGCTGCCATCCTGAAAACCATAATTATAAAGACTTAGACATTCTTATCCGATTACAAGGTGTACATAGAAAAGGCATAAAAATAGAAGCGAATTGCTGGATAGGCAGTAAAGTGACCATACTCGACGGTGTAACTATTGGAGCAGGAAGTATAATAGCTGCAGGAGCGGTTATCACGTCTTCTTTCCCTGCTAATTCAATACTCGGTGGCGTCCCTGCCAAACTCCTAAAAACAAGATAACTATGGACCACAGCAAGTTTTTACAACGCATTGACATATTACTATTACTGGTACTCTTTACCATGGTAGCGGGTTTTTTCACGTGGAGTGAGAATGTAGCGATTACACGAGTTATCAAAGTATTCACACGCATAGGGATGACAGTAGCCATCTACTTCGTACACCAAAAAATAGTAAACTATGGAGCTATAAGTACTTTCAAGTGGAATCACGTGTGGGCTCCTTTTTTATATGTTGCTTACTTACTTCTTGGCCTAGCTTCAGTAATGTGGAGCACAAATCCTGGATATAGCTCACTGCAATGGCTGATGACACTGGAAAGTTTTGTATTTGCGTTCTATTTTATGAAGTGCTATATGTTGCTAGATGAGTACTTCCCCGGTCATACCATTCGCTTTTATAACACCATGGGTAATACAGTATTGGGATTAATAATGATATTCATAGTTGGGATGTATATAGATAAAGATACATTTTTCAGAACTGTGGAAGGTGGAACAGACTTTAGACTGGGAGGCTATATTATGAATCCAAACGAACTGGGCATGCTTGCGGGACTTGGCCTTTCGTGTCTCATCTTTAACCTCTACCGTAAACCAAAAAAGTTTTGGACGATTGTGAAAGTTGCCATAATTTTATGGGCATTGGTTCTCACAAAATCAAGATCAAGCTTAGTTGGCCTTTTAATAATCATTTTCTTTCATATTAGAAGAAGTGACAGCACAAAGCTAAAACTAGCGGTATACCTAATCATAATAGCTCTACTGCCAGTGATGGTACAAACCTTAATACTAAGAAGTGGCGGTTTGGATGACATACTATCTATGACAGGCAGAATGCCCTTTTGGAAAGCACTCATTGCAGAAGGATTGCCACGTGAGCCACTGCTTGGGTTTGGATTTATGCGAATAGATTACCTTGATAATTTTAAGAGCTTACATACGTATGCCGGTCATATGACGCATAACACCTTCTTACAGGTATTACTGAATTTAGGTTTTGTTGGCTTCACCATTGTACTGTTTCAGGTATTTTTTACCATCAGAGGATTTACCCAGCAGCTAGCAGAAAAGAAACTTATGCTCATGGGTATTCTAATTCCTATACTGATAAATTCTATGACAGAATTTGGTATTTTTGGTGAAGCTAACTATGGTATCCTCTTCTACCACTTTCTTATCTTTTCTATCGTATTCTCCAAGCCAGATCGACTGAACAGAGTACAACAATTATTTCTAAAGAGAAAAAGACCTGATTTAGTTGAAACTCCAATTGTGGCAGCATAACTTCATTTTGCTACCACTCACCGAAGATCTTCTGCACGGCCATATTATGTCAATTTATTTGCACCTAAACAAACGATGAAACAAAAGACAATACTTACCACAACATATGCTGTGCATCCTACCAAGGGCTCTGAGGATGGCATGGGTTGGAACATTGTGCTACAGATAGCTCGGTACAATAAAGTGATTAGCATTACCCGAGAAAATAATCAGCAAGCTATAGAAAAGTATACAGCAGCTAATCCGAATCCTATTTTTGATAATATCACCTTCGTTTATTTCGATACTCCATATTGGACACGTTTTTGGAAACGAGGTAGCAGGGGTGCTATGCTCTACTACTGGATGTGGCAGCATGCCATCCCAACATTTGTTAAAAAACAAAAATTGCAATTTGATATTGCACATAATGCTACATTCGCAAATGACTGGACCCCAAGTTACCTATGGAAGCTCGGTAAGCCTTTTGTATGGGGACCAATAGGTCACCACCCACTTATTCCTGCTCAATATCTAACTCTTTTCTCAAAAAAATACTGGATTAAAGATAGACTGACTTGGATGATTAAAAATGCTTTTTGGAATCTCTCTCCAGGATTAAAAAAGACCGCAAAAAAGGCGGATTTCATATATGCGATGAACAGCTCTGTGAAAGAAAAAATCAATCTCCAAGAAGGTAGATATTTTGTAAGGCCGTCAGTTGCCACACAAGACTACGGATATGATATGAAAATGGGCGTAGAGAACTTTCACGTAATCTCAGCAGGTAGATTTGTCCCTTTAAAGGGGTTTGATCTCACTATATTATCCTTTGCTAAATTTATTAAAAGTCTTCCTAAGCAAGTGCAAAATAATGCTAAACTCACCATAGTAGGCAAAGGTCCTGAAGAGGCTCATTTACGATCTTTAATTAAGAAACAAGGCATAATTGACAAAGTGGAAATCATCAACTGGATGGAACGAAAAGACTTGATGAATCTGATGAGAGAATCTTCGCTATTCTTATTTCCCAGTCACGAAGGTGCAGGAATGGTAGTTGCAGAAGCCTTATCTTTTGCTTTACCTGTAATATGTCTGGATAACTGTGGCCCAGGAGAATTTATAACACAAGAATGTGGAATAGCCGTAAGAGAGCAGAAATATAATGAAACAGTAGACAGATTAGCACAATCACTTTTAAAATTATACAATGACCCAAAGAAACATCATGCAATGCGAGGGGCCGCACGCAGACACTTTCTAGATACTTTCCATTGGGATATACGCGGCGAGTGGCTAAATGAAGTATATGAAAACATAACATAACGTATATCTAAAACACACCGTAGTAAAAGGAGGGTATCTCAGTAGAGTTCCTCCTTTTTTGTGTAAAATGTAACCCGGTTATCGTCGAAATAACACCATTCGCCTTTTAGGGATAACCGTCTCTCTATAATCCCAATAAACCCTACTCTACCTCGCCATCTTTGTATTACAATAAATGCGTAACTGAATAAAAAAGCATTCTACAAAAATGAAGATAATAGCTACACACCTACTTAATGACTTTAGTGGAAGCCCCAAAGTACTCAAGCAATTAATCAAAGGCTGGATCAAAAATGATCTTATTGTTGATGTGCATACTTGCAGAGGTCAGGAAGGATTTCTTTCTAAAATAGTAGGTGTGAATTATTGTTATTTCAACTATAAGTGGGCAGCTAATCCAGTCATTCGATTAGTCCACCTAGTATTAAGTCAAGTAGCTCTTTGCATCAATATTTTAAAAACAGCAGAGAAAGAAGACATTATATATATTAATACGGTTCTACCCTTTGGAGCTGCTCTAGCAGGCAAGTTGAAAGGCAATAGAATTATTTATCATGTTCACGAGACATCAATTAAACCTGCTATACTTAAATATTTCCTTTTTGGAATGGTAAAATGGTGTGCTACAGATGTCATATACGTTAGTAATTACTTAGCAAAAAAGGAGCCTATATCTAATGCTACT
>CAWVTM010000152.1:0-3870 GCA_963933305.1 uncultured bacterium | reverse complement strand
TAAAAAACCATCAATGAAAAAATATCTATCACACATAAAAACTGATCTACCTGCAGGACTTGTTGTATTTTTAGTAGCAGTCCCACTATGCTTAGGTATAGCTGCCGTGAGCGGTGTGCCTGCATTTTCTGGACTTATAGCAGGAATTATAGGCGGTATCCTAGTAGGCATACTTAGTGGGTCACCATTAGGAGTAAGTGGACCTGCTGCTGGTTTAGCGGTTATTATATTCAGTGCCATAGAAGAGTTTAAAGCACAAGTATCCAGTGAGGTAGCTGCAGAAGCTATTTTTAATGAGGCATTTCAAGCCTTCTTACTCGCGGTGGTTATAGCAGGTGTCTTTCAAGTAATCGCAGGCTTTATAAACGGAGGTATAATCGGATACTACTTTCCATCTTCTGTCATAAAAGGAATGCTGGCAGGTATAGGCATTACTATTTTCTTAAAAGAAATACCGCACGCTTTAGGCTATGACAAAGATTTGGAAGGAGACTTTCAATTTTTTCAAATGGACGGAGAAAATACCTTTAGTGAGATCTTTAATGCCCTCGGAAATCCAGATTTAGGAGCTACCTTGATTGCTGCTTTAGGTTTGGCTATTCTCATATTTTGGCAGCAAGGTTTTATGCAGCGTTTAAAAATATTTACCTACTTACAAGGACCACTAGTAGCCATACTAGGGGGTATAGCTCTAGTATACGCATTCAAAGGGGGATCGCATGAAATGATAGCTGAGCACCTAGTAAACGTGCCCGTAGCAGAAAGTGCTTCGGAGTTTTTTGGGCTTTTCACCTTCCCTAATTTTAATGCTATCGTAAATCCACTCGTCTGGAAAACTGCAGCAGTCATAGCTATAGTAGCGAGTCTAGAGACGCTTTTATGTGTAGAAGCTACTGACAAGATGGATCCCGAAAAACGAACTACTCCTACTAACCTAGAGTTAAAAGCACAAGGTGTAGGTAATATCCTGTCAGGCTTGATAGGTGGTCTGCCTATCACACAAGTAATAGTGCGTAGCTCAGCCAACATACAAAGTGGAGGTAAAACTAAAATGTCAGCCATATTTCACGGCTTTTTCATTTTTGCATTCGTAGCGTTTCTACCACAGGTACTTAATCTAGTACCTCGAGCTAGTTTAGCAGCCATTCTCTTGATAGTCGGTTATAAGTTAGCTAAACCTGAAACATTTAAAGCGATGTGGTCAGAAGGGAAAGCCCAGTTTATTCCATTTATAATCACAATAGTATTCATAGTATTTAAAGATTTACTGTGGGGTGTAGGTATAGGTCTAGTAGTAGCAGTACTCGAGATTCTTTATATTAACTACAAAAAGCCATACCTACTGGATGTAGACTTAGATAAAGACGATAATGTCTATAATTTTCTGCTCGCAGAAGATGTGACTTTTCTCCATAAAGCTAATATAATGGAAACCCTGAGTAAAGTGCCCGATGGCTCTGCAGTCACTATAGATGGTAGTAAATCCATAAGTATACACCCTGACGTAAGGGAAATTATACGAGACTTTGAAACTCACGCCTCTTTTTCTAATATACAACTTACTGTAAAAGGCCTCAAAGAAGGAACACAGCCTGAGCCAGTGAAAGAATTTAAACAAACAGTGAAGCATCCCTAGTATGGAGCACAGAAGTGGGACTTATTCTGATTAGGTCATCAATTGCGGTGACCATTTTAATTTCGTGTCACGAATTTTATTGTTATTAATTCTTAGCATAATGAGGACTATCCTGAGCTCCGTCTAAGGGATTATGACTTTCAGCAAATGGCTAGAGGTATATCTATAAATTAGCGAACTATTTCAAAATATTGCGGTATTCTTTAATGACACAACACAAAAAAAGGAGCAATCGACTAGTCGATTGCTCCTTTTTTTGTATTGTGGGAAGGATGTACTTTCTACCAGATTTTTATTCTAGAGCTATCATGTTTATGCATACCTGCACCTATCTCACACGTTCCAAATGCCTCATAGTAAGGTCCAAAATTAACTAGTGGCCCGATTACCCTATATTCTGCTGGAGAGTGAACATCACTCTTTAGACGCTTTACGAGTTCTTGTTCTTTTATGTTTCCTTTCCATACATTAGCCCAGCCCAAAAAGAAACGCTGCTGCCATGTAAATCCATCGATAGATTCAGGCATATTCCCTTCATACTGCTTCTGCAGTGCTTCGTATGCTAGAGTAACTCCACCTAGGTCTGCTATATTCTCACCCATAGTCATTTTACCATTCACGTACATACTATCTACCGGAGAGTACGTATCGTACTGCTCCCCTAGTTTCTGTGCTAGTTTATCAAACTTGGCTCTATCTTCATCTGTCCACCACGAGTTCAAGTTTCCTTCCCAGTCAAACTTACTTCCTTGGTCATCAAAACCGTGAGAAAACTCATGACCTATAACTGCTCCTATGCCACCATAATTTATAGCGTGGTCGAAATCCTTATGAAAAAATGGCGGCTGTAATATACCTGCTGGAAAAACTATCTCATTATTACTTGGATTATAATAGGCATTTACGGTCTGTGGACTCATCCCCCACTCGGTCTTATCTACTGGCTTGCCCAGCTTATCTAGCATCTCATTGTACCCAAACTCACGAGCATTCATAATATTCTGGATGTAGCTATTGTCTACTATCTCTAGCTTACTATAGTCTTCCCACTCATCTGGATATCCTACTTTATAGGTGAAAGCATTTAGCTTCTGCATCGCTTTATCCTTAGTCTCTGCACTCATCCACTCTAGAGCCTCTATTCTGTCCTTGTATGCTGAGCGTAGGTTCTCTATCATGTTGCTCATGTAAGCCTTACTCTCCTCATCAAAATATTCTTTCACAAATAGCTTACCCAAAGGCTCACTAAGTACACCATTCATAGTACCAAATACACGCTCATTTCTAGGCTTCATAGTGGAGGTACCGCTTAGCTTTGTGCTGTAGAAAGCAAAATTTTCTTTCTCTAAATCTGTACCCAGGTAGTTAGCAAAACCAGTAATGGTATTCCACTTCAGGTAGTTTTTCCAATCAGCAAGGTCTTCAGACTTTATCAACTCATTGAGCGAAGCAAAAAATGACGGCTGACCTACTATGATAGTATCAAACGCACCAAAACCTCTTCCTGTAGCTATGGCCTCTACCCCTATGGCGTCTAAGGTAGCATCCCAGTCTTTCAAGTTCTTTTTATTGTATCGCTTATCAGGATCTCTACGCTCGAGCCTGCTCCAGCTGATCTCTGCTAGCTTAGTCTCTAAAGCCAATATACTCTCTCCTACTCCTTCTTGCTGTCCGCTTAGGTTAAACATCTTATCTATGTGAACAACATAAGCTTGGCGTATATCTGTGAACTTTTCATCCTCTTGGAGGTAGTAGTCTCTATCTGGCAGATTGAGTCCAGACTGACTAGCATATACCGTATTCATCTTACTGTTTTTGCTATCTGCACCTATGTATAAACCTACTGGCGTGCTCACCCCTTTAGGAGCTAGATTACCCAGCAGAGCTACAAACTCTTCCTTAGTACTAGCTGCATCTATGCTCGCTAGTATAGCCGATATACCTGAGACTCCTGCTGCGTCTATGGCTGCTGTATCCATAGCTGCGTTATAAAAATCACGAATCATCTGCTCATCAGTTCCGTTTTTAGCAGATTCCTTTAAGCGTACTACGTCTACTATTTTCATTAGCTTCTGGCGGTTTTCCTCGTTTAGGATATTGAAAGCCATCCATCTACTCTCCGTCTCTGGCACCGGATTATCCGCTCTCCATCCCCCTATAGCGTACTGGTAGAAGTTTTCACACGGATTTACCGTACTATCTATAAACGATGTGTCAAAGGCCACAGGCTTATC
>CAWVTM010000151.1:0-3910 GCA_963933305.1 uncultured bacterium | reverse complement strand
AATCACAATACTTGTCACCCTGAGTTCATCGAAGGGTATGGTATTCCTCCATAGGAGGACACGTATCTTTAAACGAATATAAATCCAGTGAAAAACGATTCATATGCGGCAATTGAAAGCTGTTTTTTTTTGCAAATTGCTCTTTAAAGTTAAATCTAAACCCGTTTATTCAGCTTACCAGCAGAAAGACCACAGGGCTTATACAGCACTAATCAACTGTTTTTGCTTAAAAAATCACTTTATCCTTCCCCTATAAAGCAGATAACTAACCCCGATATAATTCGTCTGAATAATATCTTTTCCCTGATTGCCAGCGGTTGGAAGGTTGAATCCATCCAAGTCATCAGTCGTCGTAAATTGGTATCCGGTTTTCATATAAACACGCAGATTATATTTCAATTTATAAGCGATAGTCAACGTTGGTATTACCGTAAATGCTAAATCAATCTTCTTAGAAGTCGCATCTATGACCACTCCTTGCTTATTAAATTCAGGAATAAAATGCGGTTCGCCCCATTCTTGATATAAGTTCAACGCATTATTCAAATCATAAAAACCACCTTTAGTTATAAAGCCTATCAATCCGCCACCAATGCCAGGAATGAGTTCTAGCTTTTTTTTAGAAAATAATTCGAAAGTGTAATCGACATAAGGGGATAGTGTAGCCACTGTACTACCAAAAAAATATCGCTTATTATCAGTTAAACTCTCATTGCCACCTCGTACTCTATTGACATTGAGCTCAGCACCAAAACCTAACTTACTTTTAGTAAGGTAACTCCAACCAAAGCTCAGTCCATAGCCCACACCTATCGGAGCATCTGTAAAACTCAGAGGCATATTTATAGCTCCATGTATTGAGTTCTTATTTTGCTGTGCCTGAGACAAGCTCGCAACAAAGAGCAAAGAAAATAGTGCACATAATTTCATTTCCATAAGATGGCGGCAAAGCAGCATTATTTATTCTTGATTGTGAAAAAATAAGAATCAAGTCAATCCACAAACGTCTATATAGTTGGACTATTGAGTAGAATCACACTGACACTATCTTATTAGAATATTCTCTATAATTTCTTATTGAGAAAATAGTTAAGCACTATCAGAAATAAATCTAGGACAATACTCATAGGACGGAGACAAAATGCTCTTTAAATATCAACTAAAAGAAGCACACCTTGAATATTGTTTTTTGCTTCTACAACTGCCGAACAGAGGTAGAGATAGAAAAATAAAAAATCAGCTGAATGTAACTATAGTTCTTAGCTCAACTTTACCATTATTCTGCTAACTTGGACTATTACAAAATGATAAGTAAATAATCTAATGCCTAAAATATATGCCGCGAGATATATCGGAAAATCAGATTCGCACTATGAATCTAAAACGCTGTATCACATCATAATCTCTCGTACTACTGAAAATAAATTTCTAGTACGCACCAAAAACAACGAAGGAATAAAAATCTACGACACAGAACAAGGTGTAAGAAACGAGTGGTCAGATATCCAGAATTTTGGGGTTATAGATCACTAAAAAGCTTCTATAGAAAAAGAGATGTGCCAAGGCGATAATTGACAAGACACAGGTTTTATGGCTAACCGAGTGTTATATATCTTACTAAAAGGATTAATCAATTGTGCTTATTGCTTTTATCAACTTGGCTCCTGAAAAGTATTTGTCTACACTCATAACGCATAAGTATCAGCGCAAAGTGCTGATAATCTAATTACTATTTTACTTTCTTGCAGCACGGCTAGGCCACTCACCTAACACTACAAAATACCTGAAATGATATACTTCCCTTTAATAGCTCGCACCATAGCAGGTAAGCTCAGCGTAGTCGCTCCTTTAAAAAGATTGTACACTTTCCTCAGATTTAGAGCAATTGGCACCGCTCTGAAAACCCTCACCCCTTTCAGAAACCTTCCGACACCGCACCATAACCACAACAAAACCACTATTCCAAAACAAGAATATTCCCAATTAGAGACATTATTCCAATTGTGAAGCAAAGGTAGCGTTTTGGCACAAAAATCTCCCGCCAATTATTTAAGACATTATTATCTCATTATCAGATACTTAACTATTTAAAACCTATTCCTGGCACGATTGGCATTCAGATTGTATACTTTATACCGAGATTACGTTCTCTTAACAGCTTGAAAAATCAGACCCCTCACCATATTGGCTGAGATATAAAAATGTTGATTTAATATTAACCAACAACTACTAACTAATGCCGGAGTGATGACCGACACCCGCAGGCTGACGACCTGCACAAATCAAGTCGGAGTGATGACCGACGAGGGAGTAATCTCCCAATTGATTATTTAAATTTTGTCATATGTAATTTAACCATTACGTCTTATGATTTATCCCTTCGCTTAGGCAAAGGGATTTTTTTTGTTCAAAATTGCACGTCTAAAACAAAACTTCACCAACTCTTTCCATTTAAAATATTTCCTTTGTTCATTCGTTACTAAATCAATTGAACTCAACATTAAAATATTTCGCTCTCCTAGGCTTTATTTATATCGCATTTTCAGCCTGTAGAAAAGAATCCTTTACTACTACTGAATCTGTAATCGTAAATACAGATACGCTTTGGTTTGATACGGTATTCACTAAAGTGGCCACCAGAACTCCGCTATCTGTGAATAAGCAAATACTCGTATACAACCCGAGTAAAGAAAGCATACGAACTTCCATCCGATTAGGCGGCGGGCTCAACTCACACTTCAGACTAAATGTAGACGGCGAACCCGGATACTCATTCACAGATATAGAGATTTTTCCAGAGGACAGTCTATTTCTATTTGTAGAAGTACATCCAGACCCTAGCAACAATAGCCCCGATTTTAACCCACTTATTATTCGCGACTCGCTACTCTTTAGCACCAATGGTGATGAAAGTAAGACGATGCTCATAGGCTGGGGTCAAGACGCACACTATATTTTCAGGGACAGCATAGAGACAGACACTACCTGGGCCAATGATAAGCTACCCATAGTGGTATATGGATACTGCTACGTGAAACCAGATGTAAAACTCACCATCGAAAAAGGAATGCAAGTACACTTCTCACCCAGAAGTTGGTTATTCGTAGAAGGAGAAGTAGCTATAAAAGGTACGAAAGAAGAACCTGTGCTGATGCAAGGCGACCGACTACAACCCGCTTGGGAGGAACGCTCAGGACAATGGGGAGGTGTATGGATAAGCCACCCGAGCTACGGCAGCACCATAGAGCATGCGATCATAAAAAACGGTACCGTAGGCGTATACTGTGACTCCACTGCTGGACGAGATGGTGAACGAAATGTAACCCTAAAGAAAACCATGATTCGCAATATGAGTTTTGATGGAATAAGCGGAAAAGGGAGCACCATCTATGCAGAGAACTGTGTAAGCACTAACTGTGGTAGATTTGGATTTCTCGCAAACCAAGGCGGAGATTACACCTTATATCACAATACCTTCTACACAGACGGGAGGGACTTTAGCAGACAAGAACCCACTTTTGCGTATCTCAATGTGCGCAGAGACCCTATCACCAATGCTGTGCTAGAAACGTATGATATCAAATTCACTTTTCTCAATAATATTGTAGATGGAATAAACTTAGACGGCGAAATATTTGGTGACCTTGATTTTAGCAAAGTAGATTCACCTTCCGTCGTAGATTACAACTTACTAAGATCTACTAGCGATATATACTTCGGTACAGGCAGTAGCAATATAGAGCTAGACAATATCACGTATGTGGATAAAACCAACTACAACTTAGACCTAGATACCCTCTCTCCAGCAAGAAATAAGGCTATCCTTCTCTCTCCTATCATCCCACAAGACTATTGCGATCGTGCTAGAGATAATACGCCAGACATAGGAGCATACGAGAGTCAGTTTTAG
>CAWVTM010000150.1:0-4004 GCA_963933305.1 uncultured bacterium | reverse complement strand
GATTTCCAAAATCGTATCTCACATTAAATCCCCCAAAGATTTGAGCTTTATCATTGAATGAATACTGCACGTACGGCATGGCTTGAAAACCCGTGTACGTAGACCCTTTATCTACCAGAGACAGGTACTCTACATTGCGGAAGTACCCCATATTATCAAAGTGAAACTGGAGGTGTGAAGAGTCTATACTCTGCTCATACTTATCATTATCAAAGAATGAATTTTCATACTGACCGTATATATTACTATACAGCAATACAAGGGTCAGAAGTGATATACATGGCTTAGTGCCCATAAAAAAGTGGTATATTTAGCTGCAAATAAGCAACTTTGTAACGTTATATCATAACACAGACTCTTATGGCACGCACATTGAATTAAATTTATCCTAATAACTAAGAGATATGAACGCATTTAAACTATTACCACTACTAGGCTTACTACTGGTAGGTAGTGCATATACCGGCGAGAAATACAAGCAAGACGTTCTACGTACGACTAAGAATGAAGCTTTCACGCACGGTGAAGAACTAAGATACCGGGTACACTATGGCTGGATAAATGCCGCCGCTATCACTATAAAGGTAGACAATAAACCAACCATAATAAATGGACGTGACACCTATAAAATAAGTGCTTACGGCAAAACCTTTAGATCATTTGATTGGGCATTTAAAGTGCGAGATAACTTCGTGAGCTACGTAGATAAGGAAAGCATAGCACCACTTAAATATTACAAAAACGTACAGGAAGACAACTATAAGGATGAGGACTTAGTCTACTACGATCACGAAAAGAAATGGCTCAAAGGATCTCAAAAAAGTATGGAGATGCCGGCTTACCTTCAGGATGTCATCAGTGGATTATTCTATGCCCGTACCATAGATTTTGCTAATGCCACTGAAGGTCAATCCTTCCCTATAAATATATACTTAGACCAAGAGATCTATGACCTTAAGTTTAAATACGTAGGGAAAGAAACGATCAAAACAGACTTGGGTAAAATAGAGTGCTATAAACTCAGACCGCAACTCGTAGTGGACCGTGTATTCAAAGACGAAAACGATATGACTATCTGGATAAGTGCAGATGATAATAAAATACCAGTGCGTGTGGAAGCTAAGATATATGTAGGCAGTGTAAAGATAGATATCACCAAAGCCAATGGCTTGAAAAGCGATTTTAGTAGTAAGAGATAAACGCTTCTGCTAATTACAATACAAAGGCACACAACATCTGTTGTGTGCTTTCTTGTTTTAGGTACCTTTACGCCCTTTATAATGAACTACCTCAACAGCGAAAATCTGAGCAAAGACCTCGGCGAGCGAATACTCTTCCAAGACCTAGACCTAAGCATAAACAAAGGAGACAAAATAGCACTAGTAGCTAATAATGGAACCGGTAAAAGCTCCCTTCTCAAGATACTCGCTCAGGTAGAGCAGCCTGATAATGGCATAGTACGACTCCGCAAAGGGATACGCTCAGCGTACCTCCCCCAAGAACCAAAATTTGATGATGGCACTATACAAGAGCTAATAGATCACAGTAGCTCACACATCATGGCCACCATCCGTGCTTATGAGGCTTCGCTAGAGGCACAAACACTAGATTACAACACAGAGACGCAACGCAACTTTGAAAATGCTTCTGCCGCTATGGATGAGGCTGATGCATGGGATTTTGAGCGGAAGCTGAAAGAACTCCTGACCCGATTTACCATCACTAACTATGACCAGCAGATAAGTTTACTCAGTGGTGGGCAAAAAAAACGTCTTGCTATCAGTCTAGCCATACTCCAAAATCCAGATTTACTCATGCTAGATGAACCTACTAATCACCTAGATCTAGATATGATAGAGTGGCTAGAGAAATACCTGAGCAACTCCAATATGAGCATACTCATGGTAAGTCACGACCGCTATTTCCTAGACTCGGTATGTAACCAGATCATAGAAATGACTGATGGTAGACTGCAAAACTACAGTGGCAACTATGCTTACTTCCTAGAAAAGAAAGCAGAAATGGAAGCTGCCAGTGCTGCCGAAATAGGCAAAGCCCAACAACTGATGAAAACTGAGCTCGATTGGATGAGACGTAGCCCAAAGGCCCGTACGACAAAGAGCAAATCCCGTATCTCCTCTTTCTACGATACAGAAGCTAAGGCTAAAAGCGGAAAGAAAACACAAGACCTAGAGCTCTCTGTGAAGATGACGCGTATAGGTGGTAAGATCCTAGAACTGAAGAAAGTTCATAAAAGCTTTGGTGATAATGTCATCCTTAAAGGATTGGATTACACCTTCAAAAAAGGTGAAAGAATAGGTATAGTAGGAAAAAACGGGTGCGGTAAGTCTACTTTTCTCAATATGGTAATGAATCTGGAGCAGCCAGATAGTGGTAAGATCAATCGTGGAGATACCATCGTCTTCGGCTATTACAGCCAAGAGGGAATGAAAAACCTCAAGCCACAAAAAAAGGTGTTGGATGTGATGAAGGACGTAGCTGAAGTAATCACTCTGGCTAATGGAAGTAAAGTGACTGCAAGCCAAATGCTGAATCTGTTCCTCTTTCCACCACAAATGCAAAACCAGCTCGTAGAGAAACTAAGCGGTGGTGAGAAGAGAAGACTGTATCTGCTTACTGTACTCATGCTCAATCCTAATTTCCTCATACTAGATGAGCCTACTAACGACTTAGATATTCTCACGCTCAATAAGTTAGAAGCTTTCTTAGCTGATTTTGGTGGTTGTATATTACTGGTAAGTCACGATAGGTATTTCTTAGACCGTATAGTGGAGCATATATTCGTATTCGAAGGACAAGGAGAAATAAAAGACTACAACGGCAGCTATACAGAGTATCGACTAGATCAGGAAAAACAAGCTAAAAAGGAGAAAAAAGAGGCCAAACAAGAGGCTCTAGCTGCTGCCGAAAAGCCTAACCCCGATAAGAATGCGGGACAAGCTCCTAAAACCAAACGTAGCTTTAAAGAAAAGTACGAGTTTGAAACACTGGAAAAAGAAATAGAAGAACTGGAAGTGGAAAAAGGAACGCTAGAAACTAAACTAGCAGAAAATGCCACTGACTTTGACGTTATCTCCAAAGCTACCGAGCGACTAGGCACTGTGATAGCTGACCTATCTGCCAAAGGAGACAGATGGCTGGAGTTAAGTGAATTTTCAGAGTAGGGAAAGAAGTTTAAGATTAAGCTTAAATCTTAAACTGAAGTAACTTTCAAAATTGAATTAATATCCCTAATTGCGGGGATATGATAAATCTAAGAAAACTAGTAACTGTAGTTGTTCTCGTATCTACAACTGTCGTTTTTGCCCAGCACAGTAAACGTGTGTTTGATTTAGAAAATCCTAATGATACCGCTTACAGGTATAAGGCAGGAATACTATAACACTACGCGAATTGCAGAAGCGAAGATGAAGATAGTATCTCCTATCAAAAATTCCTGCAAGGTTTACAACCAATTAACAGCAAGCTGATCCATTTCATTCGTCAGGAAAACTTTGATTTTAAAACAAAGGATAGCTCTATTTTAATAATGCATAAGTACCACGTGAACTCAAAAGGTGAGATTAAATACTGCTCATTTATGGCACATTCGGAATTGAGCAAAAGGAGGTGCGCAAAGCTCCTAGACAAATTTATAGAAGACCGAAAGGTTAACTATAAAAGTGAGCCACCCTTCTCTATTTGTGGGCAATCTAGATTCTACTTAAAAAATGGCAAATCGAAAAATGGCCGATCCAAGAAAACTTAATCATATAATCTTATTGTACTGAGTCTGTAACTCCTAATAATATCTCCTAATTCCACTCCAACTTCTTACGCTCAGACCAATACCCTTCAGGGACAACTTTCAAGTCTTTAATTCTTTTTATTTCATCTGCAGTAAGCTCAAAGTCGTAGGCTTGTAGGTTCTCAATCAATTGCTGCTTATTACTTGCTCCGCTTAGCACTATATCCGAATGGATGCTGTCCATACAAAATCGTAA
>CAWVTM010000149.1:0-4138 GCA_963933305.1 uncultured bacterium | reverse complement strand
GATTCAAGAATAGAGAAATCTACAACCCTACTATTCCATCTGATCTGAATATGACTAAGGAGGAATACAAGAATAGTACTGCTCCGAGTATCAATCACTTTTACGAGAAACTACTTCTGCTCAAAGACCGCATGAATACGGCCACTGGCAAAGCTATGGCCGCAAAACGCCATCAATTTATGGAGAGTTATTTGAAGCAGTTTTATAGTGAATGGGAAGGAGAATTGTAGCTTTCTTATTTCTTCCTTACTGCCACATACTTTGGGTCTTGCTTAAAACACTGCACCATCATAGCATACAGATATGGATGATTTCGTTTAAACTGATCTGGCCGCTCAAAGAAATACTCACTAGCTACCGCAAAGAACTCGGTCTCGCTCGTACCTCCATAGTTTCTGATGTCAGATTTATCATTGTTTATCTCCTCTATCTTATCGTGTATCATCTTAAGCCAAGGAATACTGTACTGGTGACTCATGAGCACCTCTGGCAATCCATCTATTGATCCATCTTCTTTGTCTAGCAAGTGTACGAACTCGTGTATGGCAGTGTTATGCTTATCTGTAGTATTCTTAAAACCATTATGCAATGCATTGCCAGAGAGTATCATCTTACGATTCATATATCCATCTCCTACCATACCCATCACATTTTTATCCTTGGCTCCGTCTCCATACTCAAAATCCATATTAAATGTACTCGGATACACCAGCACTTCATCTAAATAAGCATACTCCCATTCGTCAAAACCAAAAACAGGAATAGTAGCACTAGCAGCCACTAAGGCTTTATCTAGGGGTTTTAGCTCTAGGTTTACTCCTGTCACTTTCACCTCACTGAGAAACTGCATAACGCGTGCACCAAATCGCTGCTTCTCTATAGCTGTGAGTCTACGATAGTAATATACATTCTCTTCTAAAAGCTTTTGCCACTGTTCGTCGAATACACGAAGGGGTCTACGCTTAGATTTTCGTACCAAATAGATAAGATAGCCAATTGTTGCCAAAAATAGGATGTAATACATAGTCGGTGAATGTAAAGAAATCACAGGATTCTTACATACATATAAGAAAATTCAACTATTACTTATGCTGAATACTAGCTTTACTTCTCCTTTGGGTTTGAAACTCTACCCATAAACAAGAAATTATTCGTCACATTATCCGCGATGATAAACATAAACGGAGAATCAAAATCTACTTGCGGAGGTGACGAAGTGAGGACTATTCCTCCTACTGTAACCGCGGCTCCCTCCGTACCTTTTTCATCTACAGTAATGTAGGTTTTATGTATAACTCTGGATACTTTTAAATTCTTTTGCTCAGCCATCTTTGTAAGATTAGCGTTGTTCTCAAAAATATCATAAATGCCCAGTCCTTTTAGTCTATCTGCCATCTGCTCATTTTTATATTCTACTTCAAAACTTGGCATAGTAAGCATTAAACGATTTTTCTTTAGTTGCTCTTTGATATCATTAAATTTACTTGCACTAAATTCTGCTATTAAATTCTGCACATCTCCTTTGAGAGGTTTAATCAAGTACATACTTATCTCTTCATCCTTATATGGCAATTCTACCACGTGCACTTCTTCATTTGAGTAGTTATTGAATAGCCTATCTGCAAACATCATAGGCGTCTGTATAACACGACCATCTGTAAGGGTAAAATTCCTATCAGAAGTGCCCCTTTCGTCAAAACCTTCTAACCAATCTGCTTTAAGGTATAGTGCGTTTACCAAAAACATGACTTCACCTGGATCTATACTATTAAGTATGGTTGGGATTCGAGTCTTTGTCTTAGTATTTACCCAGCCATTTATCATATTAAGAGCCTCAGTCTCATTGGAGAAATCTGCTTTAATTTCTTCGGCTTTGAAATTTTTGTTTAGCTCACTTATATAGGTTGGTAGAGGATTGAAACTAGCCATATCATAGAATATTGCGTTACTCAATTCAATCACAGGATTACCTTTTCTAGTCGATAGCCAATTGTTAAAATTCCGTGCATCAGCGAGTAGTTCATCTGCCGTCAGGTCTTCTCCATAAGCTTGCACTATTTCGGTGGCAGAATTACCATCAGCCCCCGCTAAAATCATTCTCAAAACAGAACTAACAGAAACAGGTGAAATAACTACATTTTTGTCACTAGGCTCATTGCTAATAACAGATCGAAACAGATTGGTCTCAAAGTCCGTTTTTAGTTTCTCATTGACTTCCTCAGTTTCAACGTCTGCAATAGGTGCTTCGACTTGATCCTGACAGGCAATTACAGTAAATAAAAACAGAATGAGTAAAAATTTTACTTGAGTACTTTTCATAAGAAATAGCAATTTAATGAATTAGCAATGAAGTCTGCTATCTGGTGTGTCATTTATTTTATTCGCAAAACAAGTTAATACTTCCTTCATAGAGATATAAACAGACGAATCCTTAATTTTGATGTTAGATGATGGATCAGATAAAATGCCCTAATTGTGCTCAGGAGTTTGACGTGGAGCAAGCACTCGCAGGTAAGCTAGAAGTAAAGTACAAAGCAGACTATGAGAAAAAAGTAAGCGAACAAGCGTCTAAGTTTAATGCAGAGCGAAATGTCTTGGCTAAAGAAATGGAAGCCTTTGAGTTAAAGAAGGAGAAAGAAAACGAACTCTTCAAGGAACGTCTAGCTAAGCAGATAGAGAAAGAGAGAGAAGTCATCCAGAAATCTACACAAGAGAACTTTGAGCAGCAGCTCAAAGCCTTAGCAGACGAAAACGAGAAAAAGAAAGAAGAAAACAGACACCTGCGAGCTGCTGAGATAAATCTACTAAAGCGAGAAAACGACCTAAAAGAAAAAGCTGAAGAACTTCAGCTAGAAGTAGATAAAAAAATGCTCGAGAAGCAAACAGAAATAGAAGAGAAAGGCCGAGCTAAGGAAAGAGAAATTAACATGCTGCGGGAGAAGGAGTTTCAGAAGAAATTAGAAGATCAGAAAAAACTCATAGACGAAATGAAGCGTAAGGCCGAGCAAGGCAGTATGCAGATGCAAGGCGAAATACAAGAATTAGCACTAGAAGAATTACTACGTACCTCTTACCCCTTTGACAATATAGCAGAAGTAGGCAAAGGAATACGCGGAGCAGACTGCATACAGACTGTGGTAAATAGCTTGCAGCAGACCTGCGGCTCTATTATATATGAGAGTAAGCGTACCAAAAACTTTGCGGGTGACTGGATAGATAAGCTCAAACAAGATCAAGTGAATGCCAAAGCAGATCTAGCGGTATTAGTAACTGAAACTATGCCTAATGATATGGATAAGTTTGGTCAAAAAGATGGCGTATGGATCTGTGGGTTTAATGAAGCCAAGAGCCTAAGCCTAGTGCTGAGAGAAATGCTAATGAAAACGCATTCTGTAAAGTCCTCTGAAGATAATAAAGGTGGTAAAATGGAAATGCTGTATAGCTATCTGAATGGAAACGAATTTATCCAAACTATCACTAGAATACTGGAGGTATATACCAATATGGAGAGCGACCTGAATACGGAAAAAAGAGCGATGACTAAAATATGGAAGACAAGAGAAAAACAAATTGAGGTAGTAGCACTAAACATCTCCTCTATGTTCGGCAGTATAAAAGGAATAGCAGGTAATGACTTAGCATCTTCTTCCATTTTAGAATTACCCGATAGCCCTAAAAGCGAATAAGTCCATTCTCTTTTCGCCATAGACAATACATATATACCATGCATATTATATGGCATTAAGGGTATCAACAGTGAAGACGGACTTTATTGACTGAATATAAAATTCCGGCTATACAAGAAAGAGCCTTTATTTACTTTAGACGAAACATAAACATATTTCTCAATTTATTAGTACAGATAGCCTAAGTCAAAAGGATTAATCACTCGGGAGTCTAAAGTGATTCACAGAGACGATTGACCGTATCACTCTAATAACAGACTTAATAAAAATTGGTAGCACAACAAACTCAAAAGAATTGAATGACTAAAAGAATCCAATGATATCCACACAGGACAATTATCTAGACACTATCTACTTTGAAGAAACAAAAGAACAAATACTGTAAGACCAGTAAACAATAGGTAACATTCCGTATACGTTTAGTCAATAGTTAGTTTTAGCCCATATTAAAC
>CAWVTM010000148.1:0-4187 GCA_963933305.1 uncultured bacterium | reverse complement strand
TCAGGTGCATTCAAAATACCCACAAAATCTTAAGCACCCATAGTAGATATCGCTTCTACCACTCCGAGTGCAGCTCTTTCTCCAGAAATCATAGCTGCATTCAGAGAACCATTAAGTTGAGTGTCTCCTGCTAAAAATACACTGGTAGTCAAGCGTGTCTCTGAAGCCAACATTTCGTATTTTAGATTCTCTAGTTGTGGCAAAGCCATAGGAATAGTATACTGCTTTATAAACTGGCACGAATCAATACCACAATGCTCAGAAAGCTCCTTTTTCACCTCTTCAATGAGCATCTCCTTGGATAGGTTTTGATTATCTATGACGGTCACCGAAAGTAATTCTTTACTGGACTCAGAAGCGGTCTGTAAACTGGTAGGATAAAAGATGTTATTTATCAGTGTCCCTTCTGCAGCAATAAGACCGATCAGTTTATCCTGAATCACTCTTTTATCCGTTTCAAAATACAAGTTATCACACGACTTCCATAAGGTAGCTTGATTTCTTAAATTAGAGATCAAACTACTCGCCTCTGTGGCTACTATCGTAAAATGACTTTCTAATTTTGTGCCATTCTCTAACACTACTTCTCCATCCTTTATGGAGGCTACTTTGGTAGTGTAATTAAATGTAGTATGCTTCAAGTTTTGCAACAATTGCATCGGTATCGCTTCTATTCCTGCTTTAGGTATGGAGGCATCTCCTTCGCCAAACATTTTATAAATAAACTCAAACATTCTACTGGAAGTCTCCAGCTGTGTCTCTAGAAAAATACCACTAAAAAAGGGCTTGAAAAATTCTGAGATAATTTTAGTAGAGAAACCGTATGCCTTTAGATAGCTAAAAGTGGATTGCTCTGGATCTGAAAATATAGCTGACAGGCTTTTTTTCTTCAAGTAGTTATTCAGCTTCAGTATTCTCAGTTTATCTGAAAGACTCCCTATTCCAGATAAGAGAGTAGGAAACAGCAAAGACAAATCCCGTAATGGATCTCCGATTATCTTTTGCTTCTTCCCTATGAAAATAGATGCTCCGGGCAAGAAAAGCTGTAAGTCCAACGCTTCAAAATCAAGATACTTCTGTGCTGCAGGATAAGAAGTAAGTAACACCTGAAAACCATGGTCCAATTGAAATCCATTCAGAATATCTGTTTTTACTCTCCCACCAGCACGATCTGTAGCTTCTATAATGACAGGATTAAAACCACTATCCTCTAAGACACGAGCGGCTATAAGACCACTAATTCCCGCACCTATAATATGTATCTTATACTCTTTTTTATTCATCAATATATGCTTCTAGCTCTACAGAAAACTACTTCCTACGCTCAGTGTACAAAGATAATTGACGTACGTTATTTCTATATTTTTTGATCTTCTTTTTCAAATCTTCAACACCCACTTCCGTTTCACAGCAAAGTAGCGAATAAGGAATACCACGACCATAGCCACTATCATACTGAGCTCTAATGGCACAGAAAACCTGTCTAAGACTAGGAATACTAGTGCTCCAGCTACACAGGCACTTGCATATATCTCACTTCTAAAAATAAGTGGCACTACATTACTCAGTACATCTCGTATCACCCCACCAAACACAGCAGATACTACGCCCATCAGTACGGCTATAACAGGGCTAAGTCCCAGTTCTAATGTTTTCTGTAATCCAAGTATGGTAAATAGCCCGAGACCTATAGTATCAAAAAGGAACATACCTTTTCGAAGTTTTTGAATACTCTGTCTAAAAACGTAAGAAGTGATGACCGCAGCCAGTATTACCCATAAGCTTACCGTATCCTGCATCCAACCCACAGGTGTTTCCCCTATGAGAATATCCCTCAAGGTGCCACCACCCAAAGCAGTGATAAAACCTATAATGGTAGCTCCCACTACATCAAATTTATTATAAATAGCAGTGAGTGTACCGCTAATAGCGAATACGTAAACTCCCACTAAATTTAGAATATATATCCATTCCATTGCGTGGTCAAAGGTGATGATATTTTTATAGATTACGTTACAAATAGGACATTAACAAGAAAACGAATCCATAACTTTTGATTATGGATTCCATAGGAACTATAAATAAAAACAAATGAACGTAACTAGACACATTTGCGTCAACAATATAAAACAACAGCGAATGACAAAAATCACAGTAGCAAAAGGAGATGGAATAGGCCCAGAGATCATGGATGCCACACTCAGAATATTACATGCTGCTGGAGCTCAACTGGAAATAGATGAGATCGCAATAGGGGAGAAAGTATATCTATCTGGTAACACCTCCGGTATATCACCAGACTCGTGGGATAAAATACGAAATAACCAGGTTTTTCTAAAAGCACCTATCACTACACCTCAGGGAGGTGGATATAAAAGTCTGAATGTAAGTACCCGTAAATTCTTAGGACTCTATGCGAACGTACGTCCGTGCAAAAGCTATCATCCCTTTGTAAAAACAAAGCATCCAGTCGTGGATATGGTCATCATCCGAGAAAACGAAGAAGACTTATATGCTGGAATAGAACACCAGCAGACGGATGAAGTGGTGCAATGCTTGAAGCTTATCAGTAGACCTGGCTGTGAGAAAATAGTACGTTATGCCTTTGAGTACGCTACACAGTATAAGCGTAAAAAGGTGACTTGTTTTACTAAGGATAATATTATGAAACAAACCGATGGCTTATTTCACCAAGTGTTTGATGAGATAGCTGCAGAGTATCCAAAGATAGAAAACGAACACTGGATCGTAGACATAGGAGCGGCTAAGGTAGCGGATACCCCAGAACACTTTGATGTGGTAGTGATGGCTAACCTGTATGGTGATATCATTTCAGACATAGCAGCACAGATCACGGGATCTGTAGGCCTAGCAGGATCTAGTAACATAGGTGAAGAGTGTGCCATGTTTGAAGCTATACACGGAAGTGCTCCAGACATAGCAGGTAAAAACATAGCTAACCCATCTGCACTTATACACGGATCACTGATGATGCTCAATCACATAGGTCAGTCTGTAGTAGCAGAGAAGATACACAATGCATGGCTCGCCACTATAGAGCAAGGAATCCATACTGCAGATATCTATGATGACAAAACCAGCAAACAAAAAGTAGGGACTGAAGAATTTGCTGATACCGTAATCTCTAATTTAGGTATTCAGCCAAGTTCCTTTTCCGCAATAGTCTACGGTAACAGAGCCGCATTAAAACTACCAAAATACCGTAAGAAAACTCCTGCGAATAAAGAACTTGTAGGTATAGATCTTTTTGCTCACTGGAACGGTACTAACCCAGATGAAATAGCCGCTAAGCTAAAAAGCATAGAGATAGGCAATGGAGAACTTATTATGATTACAAATCGAGGCATTAAGGTATGGCCCAATGGATTTAAAGAAACTTTCTGTACGGACCATTGGAGATGTAGATTTCAGCCAACGTCTGAGGATAAATTCACCAAGACAGATATCATAAAATTATTGCAAAATGCTGAAAATCAGGGTATAGATATTATAAAAACAGAAAATCTTTACTCTTTTGACGGCAGACAGGCATACTCTTTAGGTCAAGGACAATAAAAATTGTTAAAGTAACTAGATGAAAAAAATAAAATCACTGTCGCACAAAATCACTAGACCTGTATGCCTTACCACCATAGGCATAAATATTATTTTAGCATTATACACTACTCATCCTATAGACGAATCACTATTTATAGGCACAGCAATAGCGGGTGCCATATACTTACTCCATCACGAAGGTAAATCCATAGATACCGACGAACTATTTGGTGGACAATAAAATCTTACGCTTGATTAATTAGATTAAGGGAGTTGCACGTGTGTGGCTCCCTTTTTTTGTCAAAAAATCACTGAAATACCGAATGAAAACGTTACAATTACACTACTAGTATGACAAATTTAAACTTCCCTATTCAACTCACCTTCAATATAGGTACACTATCCAATGATTTTACAGCCAAAGATGCAGACTCTCGTACTGTAGCATTCGTAAAACAAAAACTCTTTAAACTCAAAGAAGATATCAGTATATATGCTGATGAGAGCAAAGCTGAACTGCTCTTTAATATAAAAGCGGATAGATGGATAGACTTCTCTGCGGCATATAGTATCACTCATGCAGATGGTAAAGAACTCGGTAAAATAGCTAGAAAAGGCTGGAGATCTCT
>CAWVTM010000147.1:0-4200 GCA_963933305.1 uncultured bacterium | reverse complement strand
TTATCTCCATCATAAAAAACCAATACAAAACTGACGTACATCATTTGATAGATGCCTTTTGGCCGGGGTTGTATTAAGTATAAAAGTGTGACTAGCTAATCAAATATTAATGCTATTCCTACTCGGCATTTAAGACAAGAAGGTGCCGGTTTTTTTTGAAATCAAAAGGATTTAAGCAATGTGAATTAAAAGAAGAAGACAAAAACTGAATGAACACGCTTAATGTTTATAGGTAAATCATAACACGTAACATAACTCTGCATACAATCCTATAGGCGATCTGGCTTTGAATGGCGTGATCACATTAGTAATTGGCAATGCAGGTTTGTCTATCATTAAGAAACCTACACAACCGACACCTAACTCAAAATTACGGTGCGGATAGACCACGTAGCCTAAAGAAAAGCTAGCGAATTTTTGCTTTCTAGTCTCATAGTTTTCCACGTATATGAAATCCTCATACGGTGGAAGTGCCTCAAAAATCTCTTTGTATTCTGTTTTCGTATTGGATAAGCCTATCCCAGCACCTAGTCGTATACCTTCTATCCTGTCACTAACGCTTGGGTATAACGGCAAGACTACTGCCAGATTCAGTTCTACCCATTCTCCGCTAAGTTGTAGTTCATCAAACTGACGGATATTCTGAACAGAGGCTTTATTTCTACCATACCGCAAAGAGACTTCTGCTGTGTTATATTTCACCTTAAATTGACAAGCTACAGCTGGAGTAGATAACATAGTCTGCGTAAGCTGAAAACCAGCCCCCACAGAAAACTGCTCCAAGCTAACACTATCGTGCTGAGCAAAACTGGCAGCATTGCACAAGAATAGAAAGAACGATATGGATAGTCTTATTCTATCCATAACACACCTGATACATCATTGATAAAACTCCAGCTAGATGCTGAATCTAATGGCCAGTCACCTGTGCGATAAGCAGTCTTTTGATCTAGGGTTTCTGCTTCAATAAATATGAAATCATTAGCAACAGTATCTAGCCTCGCTGTGAGATTATCCAAATCTAGTTTTATCCCTAGTACGGTCTTCCTTACATTAGTACTATATGCAACACTAAGTTTTGAAGTCCTATCACTACCTTTCACATTAAAAGTCATAGACGGACTATACATATCTATGGGCACTTGTATCATCTCTGACACTGAGCACTCTGCAGAGTCTGCTAAACTGTTAGCATTAGAAAAAACTATAATTATATCTTCTGTGGTGCCATTATGCAATCGTAAAAAAGCTCCTTCAGTGAACCCTTCTTGTGTATTGCAAGCCCATAAACTTGACAGTACAAGTAGTATTGTGCAAAGTTTAGAATTCATTTCATAAAAATAAAGAGCCCTACAGCTTCACCACCTTCCGTCTCAGTACAGCACCATTGCCAGCAGTGAACGTAAGATAATAAGTACCTCTAGACCAGTTAGATACATCATTTACCACCCATGACGAGGTAGCAGTCAATTTATAGTTTAAGACTTCTTTGCCTTGTATATCACTTACCACTAACTTCCCTGCTTGTGGCAACTGCATACGCCAGTGAAGCTCGTTACCTACCGGATTACTAACTACTAGGAAATTATCAATATGGTTTTCTGATACGCTAGCTATCGTACGATTTATGCCCATCTTGATCTCTACTGGTAGATGATCACTCATCGTATAGATAGCAGTAAGTACTGCACTAGGCACAGAAGTATTTGTACCTGCATTTAAATCACTATTAAAATGTTTTCCATCATTTCCCACAGCTCTGTAACTGCCCGGTATGTACTCTAGTCCACGCGTATTATCCAATAACTCCTGACCGCAGAGTATGAAGTCAAATCTATCATCTAGTCCACCACCACTGTGGCAGCTTCCACTTGACCGTGTACTCTGTGTATGAATAGAGGCATAAGTACCGCTATTGTTCCAAGAGCCTGGCTTATTGATAGGATCCTTAAATCTAATAGCCGTGTTAGGGTCTGCTGTCAAGTTTATAAATCCTTGCTCATTACTGGTGTACATATTAAAATCTCCAGCTATGACATAATTGTGGTCGGCATTATAATTTTCTTCGTGATACGTCATCACTGCTGCTGTGGCATTGGCACGTTCCGTCACATTAGATGAACCTGAGCTCGCTTTGAAGTGGGCTACATATACAGTGAGAAATGTGGTATCTCCTGCCTCTAACTCTGAGTTATCTAGGTAATAGAGCGTATAGGCGTCTATCTGTCTTACTATAAACTGACCTGTAGCGATTCTAAATATTTTATCCTGCTTATACAGTGCTAGCTTATTCTCATTGTAATACAGCATATTGCATAAGTTAGAATTAGCAGAGTAATCACATTGCTTGTAAAAATCACGTCCATTTTTATTGAGTGAATTATCGAGTAATCGAGTAGGCGATATACCGTCACCAGCCATCTCATTTACCGTAATAATATCTGGCATGAGATAGTCTACGATAGTACTCATATGTATATCTTTTTGTAGGTGGCTATTATTACTTACCGTACAAAAACTAGAGTAGTTTCTATAATTAAGCACATTATAGTGCATAAAAGTAAGTGTATCTGTGATAGACTGTGCAGATGCAGTACTGGCTATGATTAAAGCAAAAATGGTAATCTTTCTCATGAGTTATCAAAGGTAATCCATAAGCAGCTACGCTTCTATCAAATTGTGCTTATTCACTAAGAAATGTAAGAACTCCGCCGTACAACGCTCTACTGTTTTATAGCATACTTCAAACCCATCTTCCTCCCCAAACCAGGGATCTGCTACATCACTACCTTCATCTTCTGTATCAAAATCTCTTAGTTTAAACACCTGAGCCGAAGCCTCTCTCGGTTTTACTTTCTCTGCGTTTATAGCATTACTATTATCCATTACTAGCAGGTAATTATAGGTTATGTAATCTGCAGATCTCAGCTGCTGAGCCCTGTGATCTATAGGTATACGGTGCTTTTCTGATACCGCTATAGTACGAGGATCAGGATTTTCTCCTATATGATACGCTGCAGTACCACAGCTAGCCACAGTTATCTTACTGGATAAGCCAGCATCTACTATTCTCTTAGCCATTACCGCTTCGGCTAGTGGTGAGCGACAGATATTACCTAGGCATACAAACATTACTTTTATCATTGGTGAAGTATAGCTAATTGTGAGCATAAAGATTATAATTTTAATATAAACTACATTTAGAATGACAGCTATATCTCTTATTATCAACTAATTAATCTATTAAAAAAAAGTTTGCATACCCTCACGAGTAAAGAGAAAAAAAAATAACTAGATGGATACTTGCCATGTTCCTCAAATGTTTGATTTTTGCAAACAGAAAAAGAAAGATAATTTCATGGAAAATTTACTAATCGTTTTAAGCATTTTGATCATTGGTTCAGCATTAGGAGGTACACAACTGCCTAATTTACCTGGAGCTATCCTTTCTTTAGGGGCTCTATTTCTTGCTTTATTTAACGGAAATGCGAGAGAAAATATGGCAAGCATATTTTTTATCATTCCGATCCTACTTGTGGTAGTAGGTATACTCTCTTTCATCTCAGAGAAAAGATTGATTACCGATGGGGCTAATGCGAGTAGAAAAGACCAACTGCTTGGGGGATCTATTTTTCAAGTAATGTTTATTCTGTTCCTTACGTTGTACTTCGTATCTACGTTCTTTTTTCCTCACTTTAGCTAAATAAAATCCTTCTTATCGTTTCAGTTTGTCATTGCCTCAGATAGGCCGTGTATTATTGTAGTATGGATATAGCCATCATTGTAGTAGGTATCCTACTTCTTATTATCGGTTTTGTGGGTAGTGTGTTGCCTGTACTTCCCGGACCACCTATAGCTTACGGAGGCCTTTTATTACTTCTACTAAACCAAACCGCCAAGCTATCTTTGGTGGGCAATAGCTACATATGGCTTATCACATTAGGTATTATCACTCTCTTTATCACGGTGATAGATTACTATATGCCTATCTGGGGAACCAAAAAATTTGGTGGCACCCAGGCTGGATCTAGAGGTAGCACAATCGGTTTAATAGTGGCTATGATTCTAACTTTTTTTACCTCGGGCTTAGCGGTAATTCTCATTTTAGTAGGCCCCTTTATAGGAGCATATATAGGCGAGAAGCAAGTAGGTCAGTCTAATCAGGTTGCTATGAAATCTGCAGTAGGATCATTTCTAGGA
>CAWVTM010000146.1:0-4280 GCA_963933305.1 uncultured bacterium | reverse complement strand
AATATACTTATATCGCAAATGCCTCATAACCAGATACATAAATTGTCAATGCTTGAAATGCCTCACTCCTGTCAATACCATAGAAAGTCCCAATCGCTCAGATGCTTCTATGGATAGCTTATCCTTAATACTACCTCCTGGTTGTATCACTGCGGTAATACCTGCTTCTGCAGCTATCTCTATACAGTCTGGAAAAGGAAAGAATGCGTCTGACGCCATACACGCTCCGACTATATCAATAGAAAATGCCTTTGCTTTTACTATTGCCTGCTTAAGTGCATCTACCCTAGAAGTCTGACCCGTGCCACTGCTAAGTAACTTACCGTCCTTTACAAAGATTATAGCATTAGACTTTGTGTTTTTTACTAGCCTATCCGCTAACAGTAAATCATTCCATTGTGACTCCGTGGGCTTATTTGTCGTAACTACTGTACTATCCTCTTTAGATACGTTCAGTACATCTCTTTCCTGAACAAGAACTCCATTCAAACAACTCCGCACTATATCTTGACTATAATCAGCCTTAGACCATTTTAAGAGAATCCTCTTTGCCTTTTTAGTTAACAGTGCTTCTGCTTCTGCAGAATACGAGGGAGCTATTAATACCTCGTAAAATATTTCATTTATTTTTTCTGCTGTGGCTAAGTCAATCTCTGCATCGGATATCAGTATCCCTCCAAATGCTGAAACAGGATCCGCGGCTAAAGCTTCTGTAAAAGCTTCGAACGTAGAGCTACCTTTAGCACACCCGCAAGCATTATTATGCTTAAGCACTGCAAACGTACAATGACCTTCAGAGGAAATATCCGTAATAAGTGCTACTGCTGCATCTACATCTAATAGATTGTTATATGAAAGCTCCTTCCCACTTAGTTTAGTAAATAAGGTGTCAAGATCTCCTTGGAACGATGCTTTTTGATGTGGATTTTCTCCATATCTCAATGGCACACTTTGCTCACCAGCAAAATACTGACTTATGGCAGAATCATAATCTCTAGTATTTTGGAATGCTTCACTAGCCAACTCTCGCCTAAAGTCTAGCTGAGAATCACCTTTATTAGTTATGTAATGATTTGTAAATTTCTCATACTGATCCTTAGAGCTAATTATACTGGTATGTGCAAAATTCTTCGCTGCAGCTCGTATAAGAGAAATTCCACCTATGTCTATTTTTTCAATGATATCTGTGTGCTGTGCTCCGGAGGCTACAGTATCTTTAAATGGATATAAATCCACTACAATAAGATCAATGGAAGGTATGTTATGTTCTGCCAGCTCCGATAAATCTGAACTATTATCTCTGCGGTATAAGATACCTCCAAAAATAGCTGGATGTAATGTCTTTACTCTTCCTCCAAAAACTTCTGGATACTTGGTAAAGTCTTCTACTGCCAATACGTGGATGCCTAATTTTTCCAAATAGGACTTAGTCCCACCGGTAGAATATATTTTTACATCGTTTTTTACTAGTTCGCGAGCTAAGGTGTCAATACCATTTTTATCAAAAACGGAAATTAGTGCTGATTTGATCATTATACTTAAGTGGTCTGTTTATATATAGACAAAGATATATATAGCGTAATAGCAGCTCTAATTTATAGCACAGAAATGCTTACATATTTTAAACATTAGAATGAATGTCCTAAACTCAAATGCAAAACAGGGGTCTTAAATTTTCGCTCTTCTAAGCCAAAAGCATAATCAAACGAAACCTTATACCCATAAATAAAGGTAGAAGCACCTACACCAGTACTAGCTATAATGGGGTTTTTGTAGGCATTTATCTCTATAAGTAAGGCTTTAGTACTAGACTCCACTTTAGAAGTGCTTAACACATTAGCTTCATCATATATACCACTGCCATAAAATGCCGTAGCTACATCTATAAATACATGTCCCTTTAAATTAGCAAACACTTCTGCGGTAATTGGCCTTTTTAGCACATATTCTAATACCTTGGATTCAAACTGTGTTTGCATGCTACAGAATGTATTTCCATTTCTATAATTCGCATTAAATCCTCTAATACCATATAGATTAGTATATAAAGCCGCCTGCTTGTATTCTGAAAAACTTCGGTTTTCGTCCTTTATTAATACGTCTCCAGCTGCACCACCGAGCATAAAGAATGAAGGTGCGGATCCCTGTGAAGTACCTAACTTAATACTAGTCAATAACTGGTCTCTGGTAGATATATTCAACTTATGAGAAATGTGAATATCTGCAGTCACACTATACCCGCTAGCTAATACTGACACTTGCGGATTTAAAGCCAAATCTACTCTGAGCCTATGTTTCTCGCTAGTACTCTGAAATTTATAACGACTAGTATACCCTATCAAAAGAGAATTTCTAATCTCTGACGCTATACTCTCTTGACTAACATAAAGAGGAGAGGCTCTATCATATCTGCCTTCCACACTGTGCGAAACCGTAATCTTATCTGACCACCTAGACTGTGAACACATATAGGAACCCTGGGCAGTATGATACGATTCTCTATAGGCGTCACTAAAAAAAGTGCGTTTCCTACTGAATAACTGCACCTCTGAATCCCAGTTTCCTTTTTGCTTATAGTAAAACTGAATATCCCTCGCTCCGAGCTGCACTAGACCAGTATAAAATAATCCTATCTCTTTGGTATGATACTGATTAATAAACGTAGCTCCGAGACTAATATTTAAGCTACTAGGCATACGTAATTTATAAGCCCCCTCAAAAACAGAATTGTCACCTTGGAATGGACTATTGGTCAACTGGAATCTAGCAGCTGATACCGAGATATATTCTTGTGCTTTAGATACATCTTTATTTTTAACTCCTGCTAACTTGGATAAATAAAGCGAATCATAGTTAGACGACTCGAAATCTGTACTAGGATATACAGGTGCCTGAAAGGTATAATATGATAATGAATCATTACTAAAGCTGCGCGTCTCTGCTTTATCACTTTTACTAAACACTACCTCTTGATAGAAAGTAGTCTCATACAACGAGTCATATTTAAAAAAGTCTCGGGCATCTATGTGATCTGTTATAAAAAGAGCAGAATGCGTTCCCCTGTCTAAATACTCCGCAAAAATCTTATCTGTGTATTGGTGAAACAAAATATTGTATCTGTAATTGGTAAGGGAGTTTTGTTTCAGTCTAGCATCTAATAGTTTTCCATTAGAAATCCCATTGCTGGCTGAGTTATATAAATACGCTGAATCTCCCAACGCTATGATCTGATCAATACCGTGAATACTATTAAATATTTGAGTTTTAGTATGTTTTACCATATCATATCCTATTAGACTGTCTGCAGCCATATCCGTGGTCACATAAACTAGAATGTCATCATCAATGCTGACACTCTTTATAAATCCGTCTGCTACCAGCACCCTCTCCAAGTTATCACTTCCACTGTACTTATATACCACACTGCTGAGTGCTTTACTGACGACCAGAAGCATCCCCTGACTAGAAGTACAAACAGTACTGACTCCTTTTAATGGAATAACTTGCTCAATAGACTTCTCATCTGAAAAGGACTTTATTACTACGGCATCCCCTTTAATAAGTACTAATTTCACTGCATTCCCCTCCATATACAAGGACTTCTGGAATACTCCGACAGGACTCTCAGTACTTTTAAGAGTATACATATTATCTTTCTTATACTCTCCGTCATATACATATCTATATAGACTCGTACCTAAAAAATTAGTTTGAAGTGTGTAAAACGTATCGCTACTCTCTACGCATATATCATAAAGTGATGCCTTATCTAATTCTATACCTTCTATTGGGTTAGGCTTAGACTGGTCTGCTCGATATGCTGTAGAGTAGTAATCCTTCCAATCTGAAAAAAGATCATAGAGGTTAGTCTGAAATGAAAAGTAAATAGAAGCATTAAATTTCCTGGTAAGCCTAGCCGTGTAAAGTACCGTTGGTATAGCATTATTACCATACTTATACTCTATAAACTTCCAAAACGCAGCACCTTTGATATGATTATACTTCTCTGGAATTTGATTAAAATCTGCTAGTCCATATTCATCTTCTAAATACCTCATAGTATTATCTGTATGCACAGACCAATTATCTCCTAGATAATGATACAATCCTGGTATAACCCAATCTGGTAGGTTTATAAGATTAGAACTCTTAATCTTATCCTGCAAGGAGCCGCCATACATCATTTCATTTACCAAAACTTCAACGGCTTGGCTTCTGAAACTGATAGCGATAGAAGAAAAGCTACTGTATACATTTAAATGAATACTCTGAGACTCAAT
>CAWVTM010000145.1:0-4293 GCA_963933305.1 uncultured bacterium | reverse complement strand
ATCCAGATGTTTTCCAATCTCAGTACGAGATGGTAAGTTTCAGTACTATACCGTACAAGGAAGCTTTAGATAAAGGTGCGGCTAATACCAAGCGTATCTATGATTTGATAGCTGAAGGCAAGGAAGAAAAGATTACGGATAAAGCCTTCGTTCAGGAGTGGTTTGGTTAGTATCATAAGTAGAAACAAGTTATTTTAATCCAATAAAAAGGGGAATCAGACTAGTCTGATTCCCCTTTTTATTGGATAGTGATGGTTACTTAATTAGTACCTTTTGAATCTTAGTACCTTTTTCTGTGGTAAGCTTGAGTAGGTACGTACCTGCAGCTAGTTGGGTGCTCACTTGTATTGCATCTGCTTGATGATAAACATTTTGTAACACTACCTTACCTGTGATATCATACATTTCGATAGCAATATCTTGGGCTATCTCTTCGAGTTCTATCTCAAATATTCCATTACTTGGATTAGGAGATACAGAGGCTTCTATCACTACTATCTCTTTTACTGCTACGAATGGGTCTTCAGTTATATTAATGGTATAGTCCTCTACCTCTCCAGCCGTTTCATCACAGCTTGTGATCGTGTTACTAAAGTACTGACTTCTTACTCTCATACGTACAGGCTTATCCATAAGTGCATCCATAGGTACTGTGAATGCTGCTGTAGCTATGTGCTCTTGGTTTAAAGTGCCAAAAACAATTTGCTCTTCTTCCGAGAAGGTAGCATCATAATTATAATCTATCCATGCAGTGACAGAATCCTGTCCAACGAAGTGATATTCCATTCCTACTGTTAACGTATATTCTTGCCCTCTGGCTAAGTCTATGGTAGTACCTGTGAAATCACCGTACCCCTCTTTCGCAGAGTTGTTAGTCATATCTGCTAACGCTACTTTATTGATATAGTCTGAACCTGTGCCACTAGATCCTTTAGCATCACAATAAGCGAATTTTTCTACATCGTATTGAAAGAGATAACTGACAGAGGTGTCATTATTGGTTCCTGTAGCTATTACTTTGAAATATACGTAATCTCCTAGTTCTGTTGCGGATATTGGATCTGTAGTTCGCCATTCACTTCCGCTTACACTTTCCATTGTGAGCCGCTTTGTAGCGGCTATCGTATCCTTCGCCCATTCGACATAAGCAGATGAAAGAGTACCGTCATATGCTATAGTAGCAGTAATGTGTTGATCTACACCTTCTTTAGGAGTCTGGTCTGTAGGAGTGTGTGTGGTACTTACATGAGTGATACTTGGAAAATTATTTCGTCCTATCAGTGAGTTTTGCCACAGTCCACGACCCCATGTAGCCGCTTTCAGTGTGTTGCTTCCATAATGAATTTCCAGGTCTTTTACAGTAGTATTAGGCAGTTGGTCATCGTATAGCGTCCAACTAGTGCCCTTCATACTTTTATAATAAATACCTATTTCTCCACCTACGTATATATAACTAGAGTCAGTGTGATCTACAGTCACAGTGCGTAATGGCATGTTACCTAAATCATAGGTGATGTTTTCCCATGTGGCACCTTGATTATATGTAATGAATATTTTTCGGATATCATTTTGATACCTGTTGTAGGTTACTAAGATGGTATTCTCATCTTTAGGGTCAAAGGCTATATCCGTCATACTGTAGCCGGGTAGTCCATTTGTGATCAGATTCCAAGTAGCACCTCCGTCCGTAGTAAGTTTAAGTGCATTCCCTTTAGAAACAGCTATCACATTACTATCTGTGTATGCTATATCGGCTTCATTAATTAGTCCACCTACATCTGGTACACCCTTTAATTTCCAGTCCTGCCCAAAGCGGTCACCTGTCCATACGGAATCACTGAAGTGAAGTACCTGCATCTGGTTCATAGGATTCATTAGAAATGGAGCTTCCCAAGCGGCCTTACCACTACCTCTATTTGGATTTCCTGTTCCTCGTCTGCCATCATATCCCCCATCTCGAGTGTAGTTGCGAGAGCCAAATTGCCAGCTGCCTATCATCCAGTCAGCATTTAGTGGATGGACCAGTGCCTCCATACCGTCACCACCGTTCCATTCTAGCCACCCGTCTTTGTTTAATATACTAGTGCCATTGTCTTGAGATCCTGCCATATGCACATCTATATTCCCTTGACTTAGTCCTACAGCATAGAAATCTCTTATAGCCGTACCATCATTTAGGTTAGTCCAGGTAGTGCCATTATCAGAGCTTTTTGCTAAGTAGCCATCTGTAGCTGTATAGAATACTCCATTAAGACAAGAAGCTATCTGCATATCTGCGTGTATGTATGCTTCGTCTTGAGTACTCCAAGATGTTTTTTTAGTAAAGGTGTTTCCTCCATCTGTGGATGCGTGAAGATCTACATATCCATAAATCATATTATTTACATCAAGGTCTGACACGGCAAATGCAAGACAGTTTTCATCTGGATTACTCAGTGCTGTGAATGTAGCTCCCTCATCAGTAGATTTGTATACATTGTTTTTTGAACCTGCATATACATGAGTAGGCTCATCTGGAGAGGTAGAGATGTAGATTCGTGCATTGCTATTACTCGGAAATATTCCCGCATTACTGAAACTAGCGCCACCATTTATAGATTTTTTTAATAGGTTTCTATCTGTGCCTGTATTTCTAAAAGCATATATAATGTTATTTTGAGTGGGGTGAAAACCTACTTCTGTAGCAGGACCATTAAACTCTAGATGCCAAGTCATTAAGTTATTATCTGACACATAAAGACCTTTAGAAGTTCCTATAAATATCTGATTAGCCACAGTAGGATGATATCTAAGTTTGTAGATACGCTCATTATCACCCAGTCCTCCCCAGCCTAAGTTAGTTGGGTTAAATTCAGATATTTCCCAAGTAGTTCCTCCATTTATACTCTTATAAATGCCGTGAGTGTATGCATTTCCTCCTTGTTGCACCGCTATTAAAACTTCTTGTGTGTTTTGTGGATTTACTGCTACGCTATAAACCCCGTTAGCCACCAAGAAATCTGAAGTAGTTTCCCAATTAGCTCCTCCATCACTCGTTCTCCAAAAACCGCCTCCACGACTCACTAGAAATATCCTGTCAGTATTAGAAGGGTCTATCCAGTAGTCTTGCACTCTCCCTATTCCTGGAGAGTAGTGGCTAGATATAGTATTGGCATCCCACGGTCCTTGTTCTTCCCATCCATTATCGAAAGAGCCCTTGTGTTTATAGCTGTTCTTAGATAGGATTGCTTTATATGCTTTTGCAGTTATATAGTGATCCACATTGTATCGGTCTCCACTGGGTGCATATTTACTTTCATTTTCATTTTTCCATCTTTCGAAACCTTTTGAACCACTTCCTTTGCCTCTGCCATTAATATCAAAGTAAGCAGTAGCGGAATCTACTACTTCATAAAAATTGTACGCAGTATTTTTCATCATTTCCTTGTAAGAGACTTTTTGTTGAGCGAAAGCACTTAAATTTAGCAGTATCGTTAAACACAATAGAGCTGTAGGTAGACCAAGTAGTATTTTTTTCATCTGAATGACGAATGTAGTAAAATGAAATTAGATAAGGGATGAGTATATTAAGATAAAAGTCATGTTTGCTAGATGTTTACTAATTGAGCCTATGATAACTGTGTGTCAGTATGGAATACTGTGCTGGTTTAAATAGAAATGCCTCACCAAAAGACTTGATAAGGAATTGCTAATTGGTTTTCAGTTTTTACGTTACTACTTATTTAGCAGGAGAGTCACTTTTGGTGATTCCATACTCAGCATTTCGTGCCTTTACTTCTTCTATAAAGATGCGGTCACCACTTCGTAGCGTTTTTATTTTTTGGCGAATGTCTGACCCATTCGGGGTCGCCTCTATTGTGGAGATTGAAGATGTTATACATATAAGAACCCTATGGGTTCCGTAGTACAAGAGTTAGCTATATTATCCACACCCATTCTTATTGCCACTCTTATCCCCTTTTCCTTTTTTCATGTATTTCTCCATTCCTTGGTTGTTGGGATTGCCGTGTTTTTTGATGAATTTATCCGCTTTGCCTTTGTATCGCTTTTTGGACGGTGTAGCCTTAGAAAGTAACGTATTTATAAGACCTGCTTGCTTGGTGCCATGCAGTCTGTCTCGTATCCATTGTTTGTTTTCTGGCTTGTACCAGAAAAAGAAACGATGTTGGTTTTCTTTGTCCTTTTTGGTTTTAGGAACGTAGTATTCTTCTAGTCTATAGGGATGATAGCCAGAGTAGTATATTACTGTAGCCACAGTCATAGGAGTAGGAGTGAAGTCTTGTACTTGCTCCA
>CAWVTM010000144.1:0-4355 GCA_963933305.1 uncultured bacterium | reverse complement strand
CCCAAAATTAACTTGCTTTGCTAGTATGAGATTAATTACTGCATTATGCATCCTTTCGTTTCTATGGGGCTGCACTCCTACTGATACTGCTGTCTCGTCTTCTTACCACGATACTACAGGACGCACTGATATACTAAGCGGAGGCGTGCGTATGATACCCATCAGTACTCCAAAGGGGGAGTTTAAGGTATGGACCAAACGAACAGGTAATAATCCTACCATAAAAGTACTCCTGCTTCACGGAGGTCCTGGTATCACGCATGAGTATTTTGAAGCGTGTGACAGCTACTTCCCGGGTGCAGAGATAGAGTATTACTATTACGACCAACTAGAAAGTCACTACAGCGATCATCCGAATGACACGAGTCTATGGAATATTCCTCACTTTGTAGAGGAGGTAGAGCAAGTACGCATAGCACTCGGACTAGATACGTCTAACTTTTATCTCTACGGTAACTCGTGGGGCGGTATCCTTGGCATAGAGTACGCTTTGAAATATCAGCAAAACTTAAAAGGACTGATAGTCGCTAATATGGTAAGTTCTATACCACATTATAATCAATATGCGAATGAGGTTTTAGCACCTCAATTACCCGCTGAAGTACTAGAGGAAATAAAGCAACTAGAAGCAGCTCAAGACTATCTGAATCCCAGATATAGTCAATTGCTGAATGAACACTACTATACCGCTCATATACTTAGAATGCCACTAGACGAATGGCCAGACGGAGTGAATAGAGCTTTTGAACATATAAACTATCCGCTGTATCTGGATATACAAGGACCTAGCGAGTTTGGCATAGTGGGTGATGCTAAACTACAAGGATGGGATCGTAGCGGAGATCTTCCAAAAATAAAAGTACCTACTCTAGTGATAGGGGCCAAGTATGATACTATGGATCCAGAGCATATGGAGTGGATGAGTACCCAGTTTCCTGCTGGTGAGTACCTTTACTGTCCTAATGGTAGCCACTTAGCTATGTATGATGACCAAGAAATCTTCTTTAACGGTCTTATAAAATGGATCAAAGAAGTAGATGGGTCTTAGAAAATAGATTTTAAAACATCTAAAAGACCCACATCCTATTATTATTCCGCCAGGTAACGAATCTTCTGCTCTCAAAAATAAACAGTCTTGGGCTGACTAAAGTCCAACCTACCGTAATACATCACTTCGTGATATAATAATCTGTAAGCCCTACACTTACACTCGTTTATATTTGTACTGATGAGATACAACATAATTATACTTACTATTATTTCGCTAGCTGCTTGTACTTCTGAACCCAAAGACTCAGCGGATAGAACTACTAAAAAGACTAGGACTAAAGACACTACTTCACTTCAAGACATTCTTAATGAGAAAAAATATGGATTTAACACCCAGGCGGACTCTATCAAGAAGCAAGTATATGCTGAGGGTATACAAGCAGTAATAGATGCTAATATCACTAAAAACGCTCTTCAGGTAGGAAGTAAAGCTCCAGATTTTATGCTGAAAAATGCTGCCGGGAGTCGCGTATCACTTTATGATGAGCTAGAAAATGGACCGGTCATCCTGATGTGGTACCGAGGGGGATGGTGCCCTTACTGTAATCTTACACTTAGGGCTATGGAAGATATGCTGCCCCAGTTTAGAGCCGGTGGAGCACAGCTACTTGCACTTACTCCAGAGTCTCCAGATAATAGTATGACTACTATAGAAAAACACAAGTTATCCTTTGAAGTACTTACGGATAATGATAATGCTGTGGCTAAAGCATATGGAGTAGTTTTCCAACTCACAGAAGAGGTGAAAGCCTATTATGAAAATGGATTTGGACTTAGTGCTTATAATGGAAACGATAAAGGAGAGTTGCCACTGGGTGCCACCTACGTGATAGGTACTGACGGCTTTATTACTTACGCTTTCTTAGATGCTGACTACCGCAATAGAGCTGAGCCTTTAGAAGTACTTAATGCCCTTACACGGACCAAGTAAATTGACTTTATTATACCTAAGTAAAAACCAATAGCACCCTCTAAACGTACTATCTACGTGCGATTTGGTATATTTCTGATAATCTTAGGTGCAGGAATGGCTTTTTATAGCTATTCGCTGCCTATCTATAATGATGAAGCATCTTTCATTAAAAGTATAAGTCAAATAGGAGATATAGACGCTGCTCAGCACTTTTATACTATCCAAGACCAATACCTAACGGCTAAGTATGTACTGCAGGACTACAGCATCTGTTCATTCCTAGCTGGTGTAATAAGCATATTCATAGCGACTATCGGTTTCCGTAACCTAAAAAGTCCATCTAATATAAGTTCGCTAGTAACAATAGGCGTAATAGCTCTTGGTTCATCTATTTTAGCATACTACGGTGATAGTTGGTTAAATCTGTCTCGAAACCTATCGCCGCCTTGGTCACCCCTAGAAGTGCTGGGAACTGATACGCTGAAAAAACCGCTTTACTTTCTGATCGCCTGGCTCGTACTGCACTGTATAGTTTTAAGAAAAGATTTTCAACTTGGCAAAAGATTTAGAGATTTCTCGCTGGATTACATAGCAATAGGGCTCTTGAGTTCCACACTTTTAGCTGGTGGATTTACGGTGATTACTATCATAGGTGGCCAGCCTATATATGTGGTGCCTTCATTATTATGGTTTTACTTTCACTTAAGCCTTTTGGCTGGTAAACAGAGTGCACTTCGTATGGAGTAATTTACTTCTCTTACTCCTTCTCCTATTTAAGCTACTTTTGTACTACACGATACTCTAATGGCATACGAAATAGAACGCAAATTCCTACTTATAAATGAGCAATGGAGAGATGAAGTAGAAGACTCTTTTACGCTACGGCAAGGATATTTAAGCACTAATCCTGACGCTACGGTGCGTATCAGGATAAAAAATGAGCAAGCGACACTTACTATTAAAAGTAAAAATATAGGCATCCGCCGAAATGAGTTTGAATACCAAATCCCTACCGAAGAAGCTCAACAGCTGCTCGCCCTATGCGAAGGACCACTGATAGAAAAGATACGATACACCATCTGTAGAGGCAATCATACTTGGGAAATAGACGAATTTAGTGGAGATAATACTGGTCTCATACTTGCTGAAATAGAGCTTACCCACGAAGACGACGCTTTCGAAAAACCAACATGGGTAGGTGATGAAGTCTCCGGGGATGTGCGGTATTATAATTCTAATCTAGTAGCACATCCATTTATAAATTGGTAAAAAGTAAAGTAGAGGTTTAGCAGACTACATCTCAACCACTAACCGATCGTATGCTAAGTTCATGCCTGCTGGCAGTTGAGCATCTACTTCTGAGTGCAGTCCTATCTGATGACTCATATGTGTAAAATAGGTTTGCTCCGCTCCTATTTCTCGAGCTACCTCGATAGCCTGCTCGAGGCTGTAGTGAGAGATATGGTCACTCTGTCTCAGTGCACTTAGCACTAGCACCTTACTCCCTTTGAGTTTGTGCTTCTCTTCTTCAGATATAAAATTAACATCTGTAACGTAAGAAAAATCACCTACTCGATACCCAAAAACAGGCAACTTATAATGAAGTACTTCTATAGGTGTAAGTTCTAAGTCTCCTATTGAAAACGGTGCATTATCTAAAACGTGTAAGTTTAGACTTGGGACTCCAGGGTAACGCTTCTCTGCAAACGCATAGTGAAAATCTCGTTTTAAGGCTATCTCTACATCGGGACTAGCATACACTTCCATTGGCATCTGAGTCTTCCAGTTGAAACCACGTATATCGTCAAAACCAGCTATGTGATCCTTATGTTCGTGCGTAAAAACTACCGCATCCAATTTCTTCACACCTTCACGCAACATCTGATAGCGAAAATCTGGTCCTGTATCAATAATAAAGTTGATGTTTTCAGTTTCTACCAACACACTGCTCCTCAGGCGCTTATCTTTAGTATCGGCGGAGATACACACCTCACACTCGCACGCTATTATGGGTACGCCTTGTGAAGTTCCAGTTCCTAAGAAGGTGACTTTCATTACCTGCAAAGGTATGCTACATGTAGAGAACGACGCAGCAGAATTAGTCTAATCTAGTCAGCTTCTTTTTCACTTCGGCAGTTTGCTCTGATAGCTGCTCCTGCATACGAGTGGTAGCCTGTTCAGACAGATACCACCCTAGTGGTATAATTCCATCCTCACTTCTATCGAGGTCTACAAATAGAGCTTCATCTCCAGTGTATAAATTATTAAGTTTAGTATTATGCTCATCATAGTATCCACTATTCACCCACACCTTGCTAAAGGTGTTCAGCGGGCCCAATATTTCGTGCATTCCAGTGATTTCCGTGGTATATTCTACCTTTGTGTTTTTGAT
>CAWVTM010000143.1:0-4360 GCA_963933305.1 uncultured bacterium | reverse complement strand
TGGCCACTAGTGGGGCTGGGTAATACCAAGGGATTAAGTGGCTTCAAAAATGCAGAGTATCAAATATCATCCTCAGGGTTTTTTAGTGCACTGAGTCAGAATCTTGAAGTAGATCCTACTGTAGGAAGAAGGCTTGTCAATTTTGATTTTACGTTTTATGGAATTTCAGATGATTTCAATACTTTTTTGAGTGTAGCTGAACCATCCATTAGCATTGTCCAGAAAAAACCTGAATTTACAAATATAGAAAATGGACTGGGCATATTTGCCTCCAGAAATATACGTCAGTATAAAGATAGGAATTTCAATTCTGTAGTAGTCTCAGCATTAAATCAATCCGAGCTAACTAAGGATCTAGGTTTTTAAATAATACGCCGCAATTTTCTCCTCCATTTTGTCGGAGTTTATGTCTTGTGACAAAATGACTTTGTGTCTTTTTGTCACACTATTATTACTTTCACTGACATTCTTTTCATTTTCTTGCATTGGCACTGATGTTGTTTCACATAGCACAAGAAATAATCGAATTTTATACAAATGAGTAAAGTAATAGGAATTGACTTAGGAACTACAAACAGTTGCGTATCTGTAATGGAGGGTAACGAACCAGTAGTAATACCTAACAGTGAGGGAAGAAGAACGACACCGTCTATCGTAGCATTTATGGATAACGGTAACGGAGAGAGAAAAGTAGGTGATCCTGCGAAGAGACAGGCTATTACTAACCCACAAAATACCATTAGCTCCATCAAGCGTTTCATGGGATCTACTTATACTGAAGTGGAAAAAGAAGTGGCAGAGATGTCATATAAAATAGTGCGTGGAGATAATGATACTCCTCGTGTATTAATAGGCGACAGAAAATATACTCCACAAGAGATATCTGCTATTGTTCTTCAGAAAATGAAGAAAACTGCAGAAGATTATCTTGGTACTGAGGTGACCAGAGCAGTAATTACTGTTCCTGCATACTTCAATGATAGTCAAAGACAAGCTACTAAAGAAGCTGGCGAGATAGCTGGACTTAAAGTAGAGCGTGTAGTTAATGAGCCAACTGCTGCTGCATTAGCTTACGGGTTAGACAAAAAGGATTTAGATCAAAAAATAGCCGTATACGATTTAGGTGGAGGTACGTTTGATATCTCTATACTAGAGCTAGGAGATGGTGTATTTGAAGTGAAATCTACGAACGGAGATACGCATCTAGGTGGTGATGATTTTGATAGAGTAATCATAAACTGGTTAGCAGAGGAGTTTAAAGCTGAAGAGAGTATGGATCTTAAAAAAGACCCAATGGCTCTACAAAGATTAAAAGAAGCAGCTGAGAAAGCTAAGATAGAATTATCTAGCTCTACGCAGACAGAGATAAACTTACCTTACATCACAGCTACAGACAGTGGACCTAAGCATTTAGTGCGTTCACTTACTAGAGCTAAATTTGAGCAATTGGCAGATGACCTTATCAGAAGAAGTATGGAGCCTTGTGCTGCTGCTCTGAAAGATGCAGGATATACTGCAGCAGATATAGATGAAGTAATCTTAGTAGGCGGTAGTACACGTATCCCAAGAATACAGGAAGAAGTACAAAAATTCTTTGGTAAAGCACCAAGTAAAGGAGTAAATCCAGACGAGGTAGTAGCTATCGGAGCCGCTATACAAGGTGGTGTACTTACAGGTGAAGTGAAAGATGTATTGCTACTAGACGTTACTCCATTATCTCTAGGTATAGAGACTATGGGCGGTGTATCTACCGTACTTATAGAGAGTAACACTACTATTCCATCTAAGAAGTCACAAGTTTTCTCTACAGCTGCAGATAACCAACCAAGTGTGGAAATTCATATCCTGCAAGGTGAGCGAGCTATGGCTAAGGACAATAGAACTATAGGTAAATTCCACTTAGACGCTATTCCACCAGCACCTAGAGGCAGACCTCAGATAGAAGTAATTTTTGATATAGATGCTAACGGTATCTTACAAGTAAGTGCTAAAGACAAAGATACTGGTAAAGAGCAAAATATCCGAATAGAAGCTAGCTCTGGACTCAGTGAGGAGGAGATAGACAGAATGCGTAAAGAGGCTGAAGCGAATGCTGACTCAGATAAAGCAGAGAAAGAGAAAATAGAGAAGCTTAATCAAGCAGATCAACTTATCTTCACTACGGAGAGTCAGTTAAAAGAATACGGAGAGAAAATACCAGAAGAGAAGAAAACAGCTATAGAAGCAGCTAAAGAGGAGCTCAAAACAGCTCATGCTGCTGCTGATTTAGCAGGTATAGAAGTGCATACTGAGACGCTTAACAAAGCGTGGGAAGCTGCAAGTCAGGACATATATGCTGCACAGCAAGAAGCGGGTGGAGCAGAAGGTGCTGGTCCAGAAGCAAGTGCTGGAGGCGATGCCGCTGGTGAAGATGCTAAGGATGTAGAAGACGTAGACTTCGAAGAAGTAAAATAGTCTTTTAGTGAGGAGTGACTAGTCAATAGTAACTAGTGATTCTTCCAGATATTTAAGGAGCCGCTCATTGAGCGGCTCCTTTTTTTTGTGTTTTTTTGTGTTTTTTTGTTTAATTTGTAGGTATGAAGTCTTTCCAAAGAAATCTATTCACGCTAGTATTATCTATTCTGAGCTTTTGCTCCCTTGCAGATACTACAGACATCCTCTTCATAGGTAATAGTTATACCTATTTTAATAATATGCCTAGCTTACTACAGCAAGTAGCTCTGACTGCTGGAGATACAGTGTATACCGAAAGTCAGACACCCGGTGGTAGACGCATTTCTCAGCACGCGAGTGATCCCGCGGTTTTTGCCAAAATAAGGAGTAGAGAGTGGGACTATGTGGTGATTCAGTGTCAGAGTCAAGAACCCTCTTTTCCGGATGGTCAAGTGGCTACAGATGTTTTACCATTTGCACAACAGATTTGTGATAGTATAAGAGCAATTAATGTGTGCACTATTCCTATGTTTTTTATGACCTGGGGCCGTAAGAATGGAGATGCATCCAATTGTGCTTTCTTTCCTCCGCTATGTACTTATAAAGGAATGGATAGTGTCCTGAGGTCCAATTATCTGAAAATGGGGGAGCTCAATGAAGCAGAAGTAGCGGGAGTAGGAGCAGTGTGGAGAGAGCTTAGGACCACCACCCCCAGTTTAGAATTATACAGTCCAGATGAGTCGCATCCTTCGTATGCTGGTAGTCTGACGGCGGCATATGCATTTTATAGCACAGTATTTAGAAATAATGCGGCAGAATCCAGTTTTAATGGAAGTGTGACTGCTGAAGTAGCTGATTCTATACGATCAGTAGTAGATAGAGTAATTACCCTAAATCAAGATCTTTATAACATAGGCGTAAATGATCCCAACGCTAACTTTACTATTAACAGAAATGGACGAACAGTGAGTCCTCTTCCTGAATCAAGTACGATGGATGAATACAGGTGGGATTTTGGAGACGGAGGGAAGTCTTCTGAAGAAAATCCGGCCTACACCTATGATAATCTAGATACGGAATGGATTATAACCTTATCTGTCAAAAAGAACTGTAGCTGGACTGAGTATTCGGATACCGTACGGATCGGTGTTGGGATCTTAGAACAAGATATAAAGGACAAAAAAATATACCCAAACCCTAGTAATGGCAGCTTTAGAATAGAAGGTAATACACAGTTAGTGTCTATTTTTTCTATAAATGGAAAAGAGATTGAGTTCACTCAATTAGGTGATTTATATAGCGTAGATTCTAATGTTTCGGGTCTTATAATTCTAACTCTGAAAGAAGGAGATATACTATTTTATCAGAAGGTGATGATGGAGTAAATAGTAGCATATTGATGAAGTAGACAATCGTAAATTTATGACCTAACAGCTTATGAATTAGTAAAACATAGTCTTTAAACTATTCAATGGTTTTGCTCAAACAATGTCTATAGCATTGTGTTATGTAACGGAAGTTATAATTAACAATTATTCCAGAAGTATCTAAAAAAATAAAAGAGTATGGTTATTCTTTTATTTTTACACTAACAATCAAAAAAATTATCACTTGAAACTAATTATACTCAAAGAGACGGATAGCAGAGAGACTAGGGTGGCCATTGTACCTAAGTCTGTGCCTAAGCTTATTAAATTGGGATTTGAAGTATTCATTGAATCAAAAGCTGGAGAGCAAGCTGCATTCAAAGATGAAGACTACACATCTGCAGGGGCTACAGTAGCTACTGACTATGCTGAAGCTATAACTGGTGCTGACGTCATTGTTAAAATAAATCCTCCTTCAGTACAAGATTTAGATCATCTGAAAGAAGGTCAAATTTGGATTTCGCAGTTATTCCACAGATTGAATGAGCCACTGATTAAAG
>CAWVTM010000142.1:0-4363 GCA_963933305.1 uncultured bacterium | reverse complement strand
CTCCCTTCGAAAGCGAGTTCCTACAATACCGAGGTGTATGTAAACCTTACTTTCCCACTCTGGAATATTTCTCTGTAGTTACATACTGGTATCGCTTTTGTTTACTTTGTGACAACTATAAAAAGGGTTGATCATCAAATGAAAGAAACGTTAACGTCAAAAAAATACGTAGTTATTGGACTACTCACTCTGATGGTATGGAGCTGTGCTAAAGTGCCGCTTACTGGAAGAAGGCAGTTCAAATTATTGCCAGAGAGCACACTTATTCAAGCAAGTTCACTGAGCTATCAGCAAGTGCTAGATACGGCTAATATAGTACGTACTGGAGCTCAAGCAGAAATGGTGAAGCGTGTCGGAAATCGAATAGCCGCTTCTGTAGACAAGTACATGAAAAAAAATGGTTTCGAAAGTAGATTACAAGGATTTGAATGGGAGTTTAATCTGATACAAGATAATAATGTAAATGCATGGTGTATGAGTGGAGGTAAAGTGGCTTTCTACACTGGGATAATGCCTATATGCCAAGACGAAATAGGAGTAGCCGTAGTAATGGGTCACGAGATAGCACACGCTATTGCTCGTCACGGAAACGAACGAGTAAGTCAGAGTTTAGCTCTCCAAGGATTATCTACTGGTGTAGATCTGGCTTTATTGATAAAAGAAAAACCAGCAGTAGCTCGCCAAATAGTAAATACTGCAGTCGGTTTAGGTGGACAAGTAGGTATGCTTGCCTTCAGTAGAAAGCACGAAAGTGAGGCTGACGAGATGGGACTCATTTTCATGGCTATGGCAGGATATAATCCGAGTGAGGCTCCGGTTTTTTGGGATAGAATGGGCAAGTTAGGCGGCGAGAGACCACCACTAATGCTTAGCACACATCCACATCCAGAGGCTAGACAAGCAGATCTTAGGAAGCAATTGCCAAAAGCAATGGTGATCTACAACCAAAACAAAGGTTAATGGTTACATCAATAGTGAATAACAGAATAAAAAATAGCTTTTCAGATCTTTGGCGTGTAAAAATTTTAGGAATAGCGATACTGGGCAGTATGGCTATTTCTATGACGACAGCCACGCTTACGGCGGAGCAAATTCTCAGTAAAGCAGAGCAAAAGCTAGCGGCAAGCACCATGGTGGCTGATATGACCATAACGATACAGCGACTAAAGTGGACCAAGGTCATGTCACTTAAGACTTGGGCTAAAGGTACAGAATATGCTATGGCATATGTGAAAGGACCAGAAAAAGATAAGGGAACGGTATACCTCAAAGCTGAAAACGATGTCTATAATTATCTCCCTAAAATCAATAAGACGATAAAATTACCAGCCATGCTTCTTAGCCAAAATTGGATGGGCACTGATATGAGTACAGATGATTTAGTAAAACTCACGCAGATTACTAAGGATTATGATGCTAAGCTCACAGGCAGCGAAACAGTAAGCGGTAGAGATTGCTATAAGATAGTGCTTACACCTAAGGCTACAGCTGATGTACTTTGGGGGCAGCTGATTCTTTCTATTGATAAAAAGGATTACATACAACTTAAAACTCAGTTTTACGATGAGGATATGGAGCTGGTAAATACGATGGTAGGAAGTAGTATCAAGGTGATGGGAGGAAAGACTATAGCAAGTAAAATGGTAATGACTCCCGCAGGTAAGCCTGGACAGAAGACTTCTGTAGTTTATACCACTATGGCGTTTAATACTCCAATAAGCCAGTCGTTTTTTACAAAGAGCAATATGCCTAGCGTGAAACCATAGGAAATACCTCTGAGAATAGACTGTTCTGAGGTGAGATGCAGACGTTGTGTTCTTTTCGTTTCAATTCTGTGAAATTTTTATGAAAAAAAATGCGTTGCTTTGACGTCAGGTATGGTAAAGTATTATTTATTCTCAGTTTTGGTGGCGGTTGGGTCCTCCACATTCGCACAGTCAGATTTTCAGTTTACGAAAGACGCTCCAGTAATAGAACATTGGGTTATAGACTTCTCTGCAGATGAAAATCTAGAGGTAGTAGGGTTAAACAGTGGTTTTGTAGCCCCAGCCCCCTATTCTAAAACAGACCAGATTAAAGCTGCCCTAGATGCTAAGCGAGAAAGAAAATCTAGTATCAAAAGTAAGGTGGATGAAAATGAAGCTCTCACTCCTGGTATACTAGATCAGTTCAATGGCAAGCCTATAGGCTCTACAGGGATTCCACTAGATAATACACTAGCCGTGAGTAATGACGGTATTATAATGAGTGCTATCAATACCAGTGTAAATATTTTAGATGCAGAAGGGAATTCGCTTAAGTTCAGAACACTCTCAGGGATGACGGCTGGTCAGCTGGGGATATTAGATAGATTTTATGATCCTAAAGTGCTATACGATCCCACTACAGACAGATTTATTCTTGTTTTTTTGGAGGGAAGTAATAGCGATGATACACGAATAGTGGTAGGTTTCACTCAGACCAACGATCCTACAGGTCTTTGGAATTTTTATGCCATCAATGGTAATCCTAGCGGTGGAGCTAAGTGGAGTGATTATCCTATTATAGCTCATAACAAAGAAGACCTTTATATTACTGTAAATGTGCTGAGAGATAATGAAAGCTGGCAAGAAGGTTTCGTACAGAGTGTGATCTGGCAAGTGAATAAGGCCTCAGGATATGACGGAGATACTGTATTGACCCAAAACCTATACTCAGATATCATGTATAAGAACGAACCAGTATGGAGCATCTGCCCAGTGCAGCCTGCTATAGATATGGACCAGGATAATATGTACTTCCTGTCTGTACGCCCAGATGCGGAGTCTAACGATACACTCTTACTTCATGAGATTACCAATACCGCTGCTTCTGGTGAAGGGACACACACACTCACGGTTCTAAAATCTGATCAAAAGTACGGCGTACCGCCAAGTTCATTTCAGCCTACGGTAGGATACAGACTGCAGACCAATGATACACGTGTACTTTCAGCAGCCCTGCACGAAGGACAAATACAATATGTACAATCTACCATAGTGCCTGGCACTATTTCTTCTGGTATCTATCATGGTACTGTATCAGATGTGAGAACTACGCCCACCGTCAGAGGTAGAATTATATCTTCACCTACTCAGGATTATGCCTATCCATCCATTGCTTTTGCAGGTGAGACCGATAGAGAAAACTCTATGATGTTGACATTTTCACATGTGAGTGAAGATGACTTCCCAGGTACGAGTGCCTTGTTTTATAATTTCAAAGACGGGCTATACGATAACTACTCTCCAGTGGTGATGGTAAAAGAAGGAGATGATGTCATTAATTCATTCATAGCGGACTCTATGGAGCGGTGGGGTGACTATACGGATATACAGCCACAGTATAATGATAAAGGAGCAGTATGGCTCTGCGGTAGCTATGGAGATGCAGACAGACGTAATAATGTATGGATAGCAAAGGTGCGAGCTAGTAATGCTCTGCTCAGCGTAGAGGAAGTATTCGTGTATCCTAATCCGGCAGATAACTTCATCAAAGTATCTACAGTATTTGATAAAAATGAACTAGTGACTGTGTCCCTCACAGATATACAGGGTAAAGCGGTGAAAAGTATCAGAGATCAGCGTGTAGCAATAGGCAAAGTTGAATTCTTAGTAGACGTCTCTGGCATAGGAGCAGGCTACTATGTACTTACTGTTTCTGCTGCCTCTGGCGAAACAAGGTACAGCCAAAAGGTAAGAATAGATTAAGAGAAGTTACCTTATACAGAGAGTATTCTAAAATCGTATACATTTGAACCCGATGAATAAAATCCTAGTAATGGGCAGTGGTAGTTGGGGTACCGCCTTGGTTAAAATCTTACTGGAGAGTGCAAACATGCACGTGGACTGGTGGGTGCGTAGTCCAGATATGGCAGAATATATCAATACAAAAGGAAGAAATCCCAAGTACTTACGAAGTGTAAAATTAGACACCAATAGATTAAAGGCTAGCAGTGATGTGCAAGAGCTTGTGGCTGATAATGATACGATACTGCTCGTAACACCATCTGCATTCGTATCTGATATATTAGACCAGCTGACCAATGAGCAACTGGCAGGCAAAAAAATAATCTCAGCTATAAAAGGAGTCGAACCTAAAAGTCTAAAGATAGTAGGAGAGTATCTTATAGAGCATAAAGGTGTCAATGAATCTGATTTTGGAGTCATCACTGGTCCGTGTCACGCAGAGGAAGTGGCACAAGAAAAACTAAGTTATTTGACCTTTGCTAGTACCAGTGCAGTCTTCTGTGAGAAGATGTGTGCTGCATTAGACTGTGGCTATATTAAAGTAACTCCTAGTGCAGATATATACGGTACAGAAATAAGTGCAGTGCTCAAGAATG
>CAWVTM010000141.1:0-4378 GCA_963933305.1 uncultured bacterium | reverse complement strand
TTTTCTAAACGTTGCTGCTTTAGATACGTTCTATCCGCATCTGTAAACAAGCCTGCACCTAACGGCACTTCTATACCCGCATACACCAAGCCAGAACTCGGCACGTTGCTCTCTGGGTTTAAGAATATCCCGTCATTACTGAGCAACCCTCCATCTACGCGTATCCCTATAGGTGTTTTCACTTGCACTCTCGTTTGCTGCTTGTTATAATAGTTTTTACTATCAAATTCCTTCACACTATACTTCCCTCCTATTTTAGGCTCGAATGCACCCTTGGCTGCTAAAAATTCTTGATTTTGAATAGACACCTCTAACTGAGCATTTTTAATAGCAGGAGCATAATCAAGTGCCTGTTTTAGAAAAGAAGACTCATTGAAGATTAGCGTATCTGGAAGTTGTGCCAATAAACTAGCAGCCGCTGTCCATAGTATAACTATACTACTTAGTACTCTTTTCATCTTTACTTTGGGATTTAGTTTGGTAGTAATCTGGAGGAAAACCATTGAGTTGCCTCCATAACTCATACCATACAGGTACCGAATTAAGTAGAGCTACTCCCCTAGCACCAGAGCCTATTCTAATCTCATCTGGCCAAGGCTTTTTAGATGATTCTTCTACTAACACTCTATACTTCCCATTGGGGCTAATATTATAATCAATAGCCTGTACAGTGCCTGGAAAGGTGCCATAACTAAGTGCTGGCCAGCCAGAAAACACGACAGACGGCCATCCGTCAAATAGGAACATCATCTCATTGCCTTTTGAGATAAGAGGCAAATCAATAGGTGCTACATATACCTCTACTGCTTTTTTCCAATTCTTCGGGATAATAGTAATAACAGGGGTGTTTTCTTTAATATTTTCTCCTAGACCTGCTTGTAAGGCTTGTGCTACATATCCATCTCGCGGTGCAAGCACATAGTAAAAGTCTTGACGTAGTTCGTAGTTAGCCAATTGATTTTTCACCTTAGCCATATCACTAAGTCCAGCATATAGCTCGCTTCCTGCAGAGCTTTTCCTAGACTGTACGTCACTTATTTTTTCTGCAAACTCACTTATTACCTGATCTTGCTCTATCAAGGTATTGATATACTTATTTACACTTAAACCATACTTATTTTCCTTCTCTATCGCTTTGGCTTTAGTCTGCTGCAGTTTCAACTTCCGGGTCTCTAGATCCGTCAAAGAAATAAGACCTTTATCGTACATCTCCTCTTGCCTACCGAGCCTACCCACGGCTGTTTGGTATTCTATCTCTGCGGCCTTCCACCCTGCACTGTCTGTAGACACTTGTAGCTTAGCCTGTTTTACCGTGTTGTCTATGGTGCGTATTTTGAGTTTTTGCAAATCATTCAAAGAATGAATCTGGTTATCTAACGCCTTAAGCTTATCCTCATAAGCATTGATACCACTAGCTTTTGCTTGCACTTGTTCTTTAGTACGCTCTATTAGTTGTGGATCAAAATACTCGGTTTTTATCTCTGTAAGATACATGACGGTATCCCCTTTTTTTACTAAATCACCCTCTTGCACGTACCACTCCTCTATTTTACCTGGGATAGTGTTTTGTATGGTCTGCGGCCTTTCATCAGGTCTCAAAGCTGTCACATATCCTTTGCTTTGTATATTCTGTGTCCAAGGCAAAAAAAGGATGACCAGTACTAGAAGAAATAACCCTACTAATACTTTAAGAAATACTCGTCTGGCCAAGTTATTCTTTACATCTTCTATAGATGCATACCCACGTTCCCAAACTTTATTCTGAATGCTATTTTTAGAAATATTTAACATAATTTTCTTTTAGCTTAGTTCTATTACGGTATCGCATTCCTTTATCACTCGCTCATTATTGGAAACTACTACTAGTGTTTTATCCTTGCAATAATTCAAGAGTAGTTTAAGAAGTAATTCCCCATTTTGTGGTTTCAAGGCCGAGAATAAGTCTTCCACAAAGACTAGCTTCGGACTAGTCACCAGTGCCCTAGCTACCAATAGTCTAACTCTATCTGTGCCAGAGAAAACCCGCTCTGAATTCAATATCACATGATCATACGCATCTGGGAAAGATTCTACTAACTTACTCAATCCTACTTGCTGCATTATTTTCACTACTTCTGCATCTGTAATACCATCCCTACCCAATGAAACATTCTCTAAAAATGAGCCGTAAAATATTTCTTGGTCATCTAATATGCAACCTATCTCCTTTCTAAGTTCTCTGATGTTTAGATTTTGTAATGGCACATTATTATACAATACGGATCCATTGTAGTTATCTATACTCGTGCTTAGTATTTTAATTATAGCCGACTTGCCCGAGCCTGTATCTCCGGTAAGGCAAGCATTACTACCTGCAGGTATTTTAAAATTAATATCTTTATTTATTAGATTTTGTTCAAACGTTCCGTAGATGTCTAGATGCTTTAATTCTATCTCTATCTTGTCTTCCGCATTCAATATTATACCCTCATCAGAATCTTTCTCTAAGGGCATGTCCGTCACCTTGCCCATCTTCTCTATAGAAGTAAGCACATCATAAATAGCCTCCATACTCATTATGAGTTTTTCAGAAGAATTTAGTATCAAAATAATAACGATTTCTGATGCTACAAACTGGCCTATAGTAATGCTATTTTGAATAAGGAGAATGGCTCCTATCACAAGTAGCCCTGCCGTAACGAGGGTCTTAAGCCCTATAATACTGCCGTACTGGCCTAGCAGCACTCTGAAATGTTTCTTACGCGAACCTATATAGTTGTTTACTATCTCATCTGTTCGCTTCAGGTTTAGATTAGAGGCTTCGCTCAGTTTAAAGGTAGGCAATGCTCTCGCAAGTTCTGTAAGCCAAAATGCCATTTCATACTTATTATTACTCTCTGCTAAACTTGTCCTCATACCAGCTTTGGATGTCATATAGATGATAAGAAACAGAATTAATAGCAGTACAAACCCAAATGCAATAAAAATAGGATGATAAAGAGACAGCAGTGTCAATCCAAAAATAATTTGAAGAATGGAGGTACTAAAATCCATGAGGATTTTACTTAGACTCTTCTGAATAGTAACGGTATCAAAAAAACGATTGACTAACTCCGGTGCATAGTAATTACCAAGCTTTTTAATCTGAAACTTGGGTATACGATAGGCAAAATCAAATGCTGCTCTAGCAAATAACCTTCGCTGTAGTATCTCTACAATGTACAATTGCATGATTTGAAAAATGCCTGCTACGGCTACGCCCAGCATTACAATTACTGTAAGTATGCCCCAACTAGCAGATAGCCTACCTGCTAGCACCAAACCCATAATAGCCTGTATACCTATGGGAAGAGATAGGTTTATCAATCCATTGCATGTTGCATATAGATAGAGATAGATTAAATCTCTTTTATCTTGCCTCAGTAGGCCCCAAAAACGCCGTATTGGTGTCATTATATTCTTATTGTATGGTAGATGCAGTTAGATGTAAAACAAATTCTTTGAGCGACTCATGATCATCTTCTGATACATCGGTAAGTCGAGGCAAGTGTTCACTAAAAAAAATCTGGTTATGGCAAGTCTCTATGATGGTAGAAGCCAGCGAATGTGAATGCTTATACTTAGGATTAATATTTAATATGAGTTTAGATATTAGACTACAAAGGCCCTTGTATGCAAGAAATGCACCTTCATTATTTTCTGCATCTACATCTTTTACTAGATATACTTTAGCCCCTTCGGATATAATAATATTATACAATTTTTTCTCATCTATAAACTCAAAATTATCGTCTTGCCTTATAGGTGACGCGAGCAACGCGATGGCTGTTTCTAGTTTAAAAAAAGCGGAAGAGTGATTATAGGTTGTAATTAGAATTCGGTTTTGAAGCCAACACCAATACCAGTTCACAAGATAAACAAGCAACTTATGTTTGTTTTCGAAGTAGCGATATACAGAAGCCTCAGTAGATCCCATAGCCAGGGCAAGCTTCTTAAATGTGAACTGTTCTAGCCCTATTTCGTCAAGCAAATTAATGCTTTCGCTTAGGATTCGCTTTCCTAGTTCAGACTCCGTCGGGTCTTTAAGACAAGCACTTTGGCTAACTTTAAATGTTACATTTGATAGCATAACTTATATGGTGCAATAGTAATACTATTATAGTGATAAAATAGACTACATTGTTGAAATAGATATGCGGATTTAAGAAGACCAACTGTTGTTGGTTAAATATTAGCTTGACCTTCTATAATTCATGAAACATTTAATCGATTTTAAATGAGCGATTCACCATCAAACTCATCTGGTGTACTTAACCCAAGTAAATGTAGTATTGTAGGAGCTACATCAGCAAGTTTACCTTCTTTTACAGATTTTATTTCACTATCTAGCAAATAGATA
>CAWVTM010000140.1:0-4477 GCA_963933305.1 uncultured bacterium | reverse complement strand
GAGCAGACCTGACAAGTGCTATTGAGGGTGAATTGGGGGTGTGGTAGGGGGATTCCTGTTGTCCATAAAATTGACAAAACTTGAAAGGTTTATTAATTTTAGCTTTCTTGCAGGTATATTAAATTAAAGTATTTTGATACCTGAAAACATTACTAAAGAACATTTACTGAAAGCAATAGAGGAAATTGATAAAGAAGGGATAAGACTGAATAGACATTCTTCCACCTATGATGTTATTTATAACAACAATCTTTACCCTCCAAAGCTAATAATTTCATTAGCAAACAAGTTTGCGAATGGAGAGGAACTTGACCACAATTCTTTTACAGGAGGTTTAGACACAGAGGCGTTTAAAATACTTCAAAAAGCTGGTTTTGTTATTAAAAGCAAAACGTCAAAGAATTCGATAAAAGCTATGTTGGATATAAATGTTAATGAGTTTATAAAAGTTGCGAACGAACAAAAAACAGGTGAAGGAACCAGAGACTCTGCTAAGCAATTTGTCAAAAAGTATAAGGGCGTTTACAATGACTTAAATAAAGATATTTCTTTTGGTATTGGGCGTGCTTCTGCAATTCCTTGGATTGCATTTACAGGGTTTAATCAAACTGTAAGAAATGGCATATATCCCGTCTATCTCTATTATAAAAATTATGATTTACTAATCTTAGCTTTCGGTCTTAGCGAAAAAAATTCTCCCACCGTCAGTTGGAAAAGTAAGCACGCAAAACAGACGATTAAAAGCTATTTTGAAGATAATTATTCAATTAAGCCTGAGAAATATGGAAGTTCATATGTATACAAGACTTACAATGCTAATAATCGGGCTAGTGAAGAGGTGCTCGAATCTGATTTGAGTACTATTATTGATTTATATAGAGATCAATTTAACGACAACCCCAACAAAATGTTAGTCAAGATAAATGATTTAGTAAAACAAGAACCGTTTACTCTTAAGACATTTTTACAGTTTACTTCTAATTCAAATCTTACTTTTTATGAAACCTTAATCCAACGATTTCTCTCCTCTTTAGTCACAAAGCCATTTGTATTACTCAGCGGTCTATCTGGAAGCGGCAAGACCAAGTTGGCTGAGGCTTTTGTAAAATGGATATGCCAAGATCAATCTCAATACAGGCTAGTACCCGTAGGTGCGGACTGGACCAATAGAGAACCATTGCTCGGTTTTCCTAATGCACTAAGCAAGACGGACTATACTCACCCCGACAATGGAGTGCTCAAGCTAATATTAGAGGCAAATGAAAACGACGATCGCCCCTATTTTCTCATACTAGATGAGATGAATCTGAGTCACGTAGAGCGATATTTTGCGGATTTCCTGAGCACTATGGAATCTGGCGATGCTGAGATACAACTGCATGATAACGATGAAATTGAAGATGTGCCCAAGAGAACAATCCTTCCAAAAAACTTATTCATCATAGGTACGGTAAACATAGATGAGACTACCTATATGTTTAGTCCTAAAGTACTGGATAGAGCCAATACGATAGAATTCAGAGTAACAGAAGATGAGATTTCATCATTCCTTGACGCTCCAAAGGACATTGACTTAGAAGTACTGGAGGGTAAAGGTGCTATTATGGCAACTTCATTTTTGGAACTAAGTCAAAAGTCTTCTGAAAAAGCAGATGCTGAGCTAGTAAAAGATGAGTTAGTAGCCTTCTTTAAAGAGCTACAAAAACTAGGTGCAGAGTTTGGATATCGCACGGCTAGCGAAGCTGTAAAACTCACCGCCAGATTAGGAGATTTTGGAGTGGATGATAAAAATACTAAAATAGACATTGCCATAATGCAGAAGCTATTACCAAAACTGAGTGGCTCCAGAAGAAAACTGTCTAAGGTTTTGGAAGCTCTCGGTCAACTCTGCCTTGTAAATGAAAAGACAGACGTAGAAAAAGAATTTTTCAATAAGGAAGAAACCATTGACTTTAGGGACAAAACAAAAATTAAATATCCGCTCTCTTTCGAAAAAATAACGCGGATGTACAGCAATGCTCGTGATAATGGTTTCGCTAGCTACGCGGAGGCATAAATATGAGTTTGGCTGATGGCATATTAGAAATAGACTTAGGCCATATAGAACATGACCTAAAACTACGTATCTATGAAGATGCGTCCCTTTCTTATATAGCTGAGGTAGATGCTTTAGAAAATGGTGAATCTCGGTATCAGTTGCGAGAATCTAGCAGCTACGAGTATGAGCTTTCGAACAAAGAATTAAGACTAGTGTGTCCTGCACATCTAGGGATAGTAAAATACTCCAAACGTAAAGATGTATCTGCAGGTAGAATAAACACAGGCAATTTTGTAGGCACATTGGCATTAGATGTAAACAATGAAGACGCCCTGTGTTATGAGAATGCTTTACTTCTTGAGGTATTGGCAGTCAAATTTGATAAAGAGCCAGATGATAGCTACCGCAAGAACTATAGGACGATGTTGGGAGACATTACCGAGCAATGCACAGAGCTACTTATGCAGGCCAACTCACCTGTCTCTCAGCAGTTTAAGGTAGACCCAAAATTACCGAAACGCACTATTTATCAGCAGTTTAGCTTCATTCACTCATTAGTAAATTCTGAAGAATTTGAAGAAGCTGTTTTACGTATTTTTTCTTCTCCCAAAACGAGTTGGTCTACAGAGGAAGAAGAGCTTGACATAAGGCAAATAAAGCGTTTTAGTAGGGCAAACATTCGTCAGATTGCTACACGAAATAATAGAACAGCTACCACTACAGGCAGTACACTTTATCAATCTGGCTTACAATCTATACCTACTCGTATCACTAGTATTTGCAAGGTAGAAGAGTACGATAATGCAGAGAACAGATTTATAAAGCATGGCCTGAGTACATACTTACGTTTTTTTGAAGATTGCTCTACGGTATTTGTGACCAAGGCCACATTTATAAAAGAAAAACGAGAAGCTAAAGCAGCTATTGAAAAGATGGAGTCCTATCTACAGCATCCCTTCTTTTACGACATATCAAGACCACAAACACTAAATATTGGTAGTCCAGTATTGCAACGTAAAAGCGGCTATCGATTTATACTGCGAACTTGGCTCATGAGTGAGTTAGCGTCTAAACTGACATGGAAAGGCGGAGACGACGTATACTCTGCAGGTAAGAAAGATATAGCAACACTCTATGAGTATTGGGTGTTTTTCAAGCTTTACAAGATGCTCCAAACAAAATTTGAGCTAGGAGACACCACAGAAACTAACAATGGGGTTTCCTCACTTTTACAACTATCGAAAGACGAACTACAACTGAGTTTAAAACAGGGTAGTTTCTTAGCTCTCAACGGAACTTATAAAAAAGGGTCTAGACATTTGCAGATAAAATTTGCCTACAATCGCTCTTTTAGAGGTGATATTACGTATAACGAAAGCATTAGTGGTAGTTGGACCAACACTATGAGGCCAGACTACACTATAAGCCTATGGCCAGCTGAACTGGGTGAAGTAGATGCAGAAAAAGAAGAGCAAATCGTACATATTCACTTTGATGCTAAGTACAAAGTAGAGCAATTTACGATTGATACCTCTACAGATGAAGGGCATCTAAATGAGATAAAAAGTGAAGAACGTGCAGGAAAATACAAGAATGCCGACATCTTAAAAATGCACGCTTATAAGGATGCCATACGCAGAACTGGCGGGGCATACATCTTATATCCTGGCACAGAGCAACTAGAAAAACGAGGCTTCCACGAAATAATACCTGGGCTAGGAGCATTTGCTCTTAACCCAAATGATAATGCCAAGAATCTGCCTGCCTTAGAAGGCTTTTTAGACAAAATAATAGCTCATTTACTCGATCGTTCATCTCAGCGAGAACACATAGCTGTAAAGCGATATGAGATACATAAAAGCGGTAAAAAAGATGAGAATGTAGTGCATGAACCTATGCCTGAGTACTTAAGCGGCAAAAAACTTATTCCAGACGAAACGTATGTTTTAGTTGGTTTCAGTAAAACCAGACAACGCTCTAAATGGTACGATGATTATAATTTATATAACTTCAGAATGGATGATGAAGTAGGTTCACTAGAATTTCATCCTGAAGTAGTTAGTAGTAAATTTTTACTGCTCCGAGAAAGTGGAAAATCAGAAGCTAGTAAATTATATAAACTTCAATCTGGACTTAGGGTATTTAGCGGTGAAGTTCTGAGAAGCGTGAAATATAAACATCCTGACGCATCTAAAGACTCATACTTAGTTTACAAAATAGATGCTAACGACCTATCACTCGTTTCTTTCGATGGGATGAAGTTCGATTTTAAGAAATTGGAAAAATATCAAAAAGTCATAAAAAACAAAAACATTAGAAAGGCCGCGGGCATTCCGTTCGCCGTTACTCTTACAGAGTTAATGAAAACAAGAATAAAGTAGAAGATGCAACCCTACCAAGCCACTATATACTCACCTACAGAAGAACGATTTAATGTAT
>CAWVTM010000139.1:0-4552 GCA_963933305.1 uncultured bacterium | reverse complement strand
GCTCAGATGCCTAAACAGCTGAACAGTGCAGAGATTTACCAATCACTGAAAAAGCTAAACGTGGTAGGAAATGTCCTCTACCTCGCCGCTCATCCAGATGATGAAAATACACGCTTCATAAGCTACTGTGCCAATGAAAAACTATACAATACGGCCTACCTATCGCTCACAAGAGGGGATGGTGGTCAAAACTTAGTAGGCACCGAGATACGCGAAGAGCTCGGCATGATTCGTACACAAGAATTACTCGCTGCTCGTCGCACAGATGGTGGTACACAATACTTCACTCGGGCCAATGACTTCGGCTACTCTAAGACTGCAGAAGAAACCTTAGAAATCTGGGATAAAGACAAAATACTCGCAGACGTAGTGTGGGTGATCCGTAAGTTTAGACCAGATGTGATCGTATGTAGATTTCCTACGGATGGTGGTGGTGGTCACGGGCATCATACCGCTTCTGCTCTATTGGCCAAAGAGGCTTTCGGACTCGCAGGTGATGCTACTAAATACCCTGAGCAACTGAAGTACGTAAGCGTGTGGCAGCCTCAGCGAGTAGTGGTAAACACGGGCCGATGGTGGAATGATAGTATCTCAGCAAGCGACCCTGGCGTAGTAGCCATAGACATAGGAAAATACAATTCTGTACTCGGCACAAGCTACAATGAACTCGCTGCTCGCAGCCGCTCACAACATAAGAGCCAAGGTTTTGGGTCTACAGGAACTCGTGGTGAGCAGATAGAATACTTTGAGCACTTGGTGGGTGCGCCAGCTAATAATGACCTTTTTGAAGGATACGCAAGCGACTGGAGTAGAGTGGAGGGAAGTAAAAAGGTACAGAGTATAATCGACAATTTGATTAAAAATTATGCTGTTGAAAATCCTGCAGCGAGTTTCAAAGAGTTAGTGAATCTGCGCGATCAACTACTTGAACTGAGTGCAAAAAGAACTCCGTTCATTGCTCAAAAAATAAAAGACATTGAGCAACTATTGTTACAAACACGAGGAGTATATCTAGAAGCGGTGGCAAGTGAATACTCAGCTGCTGAAGGAGATTCTGTGGAAGTTACTTTTGAGTTTATAGGACGAAATTCTAACAACCTTAGCTTACAATCCATAGATAATCAAAAACTAGCCATTCGAGAAAGCTTCGGGTCGTTTAATGAGCAGTTTCAAAAAATAAAAATTGCAATTAAAGACCTCCCTATCTCGCAACCCTACTGGTTGAAACAAGAAGGAACACTCGGCACCTATAATGTAACCAATCAGAACCTAATAGGACTTCCCGAAAACAACCCTGCAGTGACTTTTACAGCTACGTATGGTTTTAAAAATACCGAGCAAACAGACATTCCTTTGATATACAAATGGAATGACCCAGTGAAAGGAGAGATGTACCGTCCATTTGTGATTACTCCTGCGATTACTGCTAATATCCGTCAACCTATTCACCTGTTCTCCGATTCTAAATCTCAGCAAATAGAAGTACTGCTCAAAGCTCAGACGGATAATCAATCAGGACAAATAGCTGCTCTAGCTCCCATGGGTTGGAAAGTAGAGTATGATAAAAACTTTGCGATAGCTAAAAAAGGAGATGAACTGAAAGTGATGCTCACCGTAACACCAGAATCAACTCCTCAAAACGGAGCAATAGAAATCATCATCAACGGTACAAAAGCTCGTGCTATGAACACCATAGAATATGACCACCTGCCAACCCAAGTATGGTTTCCAGAGAGTAAGACCAAGCTGGTATATGTAGCTGTGAAAACAAAAGCCAAACGCGTAGGATACATAATAGGAGCAGGCGATCTAGTGCCAGAAGCCTTGCGAAATATAGGCTACCAAGTAGACCTGCTCACGGAGGCAGATCTAGAGCAAGAAAATCTAAAAACATACGATGCCATACTAACGGGAATACGATTCTTTAATGTGGACGAACGATCTCCCTACATGGCTCCTAAGCTCATGGAATATGCAAAGCAAGGTGGTACCCTAATAGTGCAGTACAATACACGTCACCGCATGAAAACAGAAGGCTTTGGACCGTATCCTATTACGCTTTCTCGCGATAGAGTCACAGAGGAAAACTCAGAAGTACGTTTTCTAGCTGCGGACCACCCCGTGCTGAATACACCCAATAAAATAACCCAAGCAGATTTTAATAGTTGGGTACAAGAGCGTGGTCTCTATTTCCCAAATGAATGGGATGATAAATACACCGCTATACTCAGCTGGCATGATGTAAATGAACCTCCGCGAGATGGTGCACTACTAGTAGCTCCGTACGGCGAAGGGCATTATGCATACACGGGAATATCCTTTTTTCGAGAGTTGCCTGCGGGAGTACCTGGAGCATATCGTCTACTTGTAAATCTAATAGAAATGGGCAATGAGTAATTCTGAAAAACCTCCCGTATTCAAATCGTGGAGTGGATGGTACATACTCCTCCTAACGGTACTTAGTATCTTGATTCTCTTGTTTTACCTCTTTACGCAGTACTTTTTATGAGCAGTATAGATTGGGTTATACTCATAAGTACACTACTTTTTATAGTCATATACGGCGTATGGAAAACCCGTGGGGCAAAAGACTTAAAAGGATATCTCAAAGGAGACAATGATGCAAAGTGGTGGGGAATAGGTATCAGCATCATGGCTACTCAAGCTAGTGCTATTACCTTCTTATCTACTCCCGGACAAGCGTATACAGACGGGATGCGATTCATCCAGTTTTACTTTGGTCTGCCAATAGCTATGATTATCCTTTCGGTGACTTTCGTGCCCATTTACTATAAGCTAAAGGTATACACTGCCTACGAGTTTTTAGAAGGACGATTTGACTTGAAAACACGAACATTAGCTGCACTTCTTTTCCTCGTACAGCGAGGTCTGGCAGCAGGTATTACTATCTATGCTCCTGCTATTATACTATCTACACTCCTCGGCTGGAATCTTACACTTACCAATATATTCATAGGCGTGCTGGTCATTATCTATACTATGTCTGGCGGCACCAAAGCAGTAACCCAAACCCAAAAGCAGCAAATGGCTGTGATGATGGGCGGAATGGTACTTGCAGGTATTATGGTCATCAATATGCTCCCCGAACAGATAGGATTCATAGACGCACTGCACGTAGCTGGTAAAATGGATAAACTAAATGTCGTCAACTTTGATTTTGATCTAAGTGACCGCTATAACTTTTGGTCAGGAATCACCGCCGCATTGTTTTTGTTTATGTCATACTTTGGTACAGACCAGAGCCAAGTACAACGATACCTAACCGGCAAGTCTCTGGCAGAAAGCAGATTAGGCCTTATAATGAATGGTTTACTTAAAGTACCCATGCAGTTTGTAATTCTGTTTATTGGGGTAATGGTGTTTGTATTCTACCAGTTTAATCAGCCTCCCGTTTTTTTCAATAAAGTAGCCAAAGAGCAGGTAGAAAACTCTGCATATGCTCCACAATTGGAAAAGCTAGAAACGAAGTACACCTCGCTTTTTGAACAAAAACAAGCACAACTCTACACACTAGTAGACGGTGTGAAAGCAGATGATGTAGCCAAAGTAAGTGCAGCCAAAGCGAGTGCTATGTCTCTACAAGCACAATCTGATGCGGTACGTAATGAAGTAAAAGAGCTTGTCAAAACCGTAAATCCTGATGCGGAAACCAATGACAAAGACTACATATTCATGAGTTTTGTGATGGATAACTTGCCCATAGGTATGATAGGTTTACTCTTTGCCGTCATGTTTTGTGCGGCTATGAGCAGCACTGCTTCTGAGCTAAACGCCCTAGCTAGCACTACCACTATAGACTTATATAAGCGTAGTATAAACGTTAATAATACAGAAAATCACTATTTAAAATCCAGCAGATGGTTCACACTAGCGTGGGGAGTTTTGGCCATCACCTTTGCTACTTATGCCTCCTTATTCGAAAATCTGATACAAGCAGTGAACCTTCTAGGCTCATTATTTTATGGTACCATCTTGGGCATATTTATCGTGGCTTTTTATTTCAAATACGTGAAAGGAAATGCAGTATTCATTGCCGCTTTACTTGCTGAGTCTATCGTGATATACATACATTATCTCAACGCGAATGGAAAAGCTGGTATCTTAGAAATGGGCTATCTGTGGTACAATGTTGTTGGGTGTTTATTGGTCGTTTTATTTGGATTTATTCTGCAGGCGATCTTGCCAAAGAAGGTTTAGTTCATTTCTCGATACATTTTTCTCCTATCATCGAAAAACACTCGAAATGACAATCGTCTTCGTTTCATACTGAATAGCTTCTCAAGACATAGCTTTCTTTGAATACTAGCAACTTTCATCTTCGCGTTGTCTCTTATTTCTTGTCCACCGATAGTCATACGGAACGAGTCATTTTGCTTCAGCAAAACTCTTTGGCATCCTGAGCACCTTGTTTTTTTGTCAGTTCGAGTGGTTTTGCTTCAGCAAAACTGTACCGAGAACACAAAAAAAGCCACTCCCAATAGGAAGCGGCTTCTAACTATTCTTAACTAAAAAGTGATTATTTCTTCTTTAG
>CAWVTM010000138.1:0-4570 GCA_963933305.1 uncultured bacterium | reverse complement strand
GCAAAAACAGGCGAATGGGTATGATGGTAAACCTTGCCAAAAAGATGGAAGGGCCCAAAATGGACATGCACCTGGACAGGGCAGAGGCTTTTTTAGCAGAGCTAGATAAAGGTTAAATTGACTTCTTGTCCGAATTGATGGATCTCCTCACCAACCAACGACCAACGAGAAATAAAAGCACCGCTTGAGCTATCTTCGTACCATGTCTTTCAAAACTGCAGAGCAATCACAGATTACCCTCTCACAACTTATGCTTCCTTCACATTCTAATTTTAGCGGAAAGATACACGGTGGTCACATCTTAAATTTGATGGATCAAGTTGTATTTGCCTGTGCGAGTAAGCACAGCGGAAATTACTGTGTCACGGCTTCTGTAAACCGAGTAGATTTCCTTCATCCCGTGGAGGTAGGCGAAATACTCACGCTAAGAGCATCTATAAACTATACAGGACGCACCAGTATGGTAGTAGGTGTCCGTGTAGATTCTGAAAATATACAAACAGGAAATTCGAATCACTGCAACTCCAGCTACTTTACAATGGTGGCTAAGGACTCAAACGGTAAAAATATAGCTATACCCGGACTTACCCTCAACGACAAGGAAGATGTAAGAAGATATGTGCGAAGTATAAAAAGACAGCAAGAAAGAAATGCCAGAGATTCTAGATTTACAGAAGAGTACTTCCAGATGAGTGAACACCTCGAGCTCCTCGAAAATCACAACGTGAAGTTAGAAGGCGACTTAATCCAGTCTAACTGAGTACACGTCACTGTTTTTACGGAGGATTCCCTTTACCACAAATGCTCCGGGTTGATTGATAATCTCTGCCAAAGTAAATGAAGTGCACTTTTTAGGAAGAGCTTCGAAAATCATGGTAAATCGTTTGGTCTCTCCAGGAGCTATAAAGTACCAGTCTGGCTGATATACTATGCCCAGTGCCTTCATCAAGGGCACTTTTACGCCTGTAGCCTCATCTATCAGAAAAGTCTCTTTCCACACCCGTACACCCATTTCTCCGAAATACAAACTAGGGTCATTGTAAAATGAGCAATGCACAATCACCTGAGCTTCCTCCTGCACTTCTGCAAGTATCTGCACGTCTACAGCTATTTTAGTTTTGGTAATTTCTTCTATCAGCGGCATGGAAAAACAAAGATAAAACTTTTGCCAATAAAAAAGCCTCTGCCATTTCTTGCAGCCTGCTAACAAGTGAGCCTTGGGCTGCTATACTTCTAGAGCCAATGTGCACACACTGCTGCTACCGAGCTACTCCTCCCCCCGCACTAGAAGTAGAATATAGACGAGTATCTGTATAAAAAAAGTAGCGGTAGAAAAGATTGAAAACGGGGGTCAATGAACCCCCGTTTTCAATTTACACCAAAATAGCTTTCAATTGACTCGTATTCATCAACATCCATTTTGTCCTCTTACTTTATCCTCTTACTTTAGCCCTGAGAAAAGCGGGCACTCACCCACCACAAAATGCAAATAACTAAACCACTCCAACTCCTGTGCAATCTGCTCTTGGTCAGCTTACTGGTAAGTGTGTTGGCATGTGAAGATAAAAAAACACAACCCTTACTTACTTCTCCGTTCTACAATCAAGCGGGTGCCAAGCTCTGGAAGCATAGAGTGAACTGCTTAGCAGATGTGGATAGTATGGCCCGTCTATTCCCCGGTATAGAGATAGACATCACATACATGGATAGTACGGCACGTTTTATATGCTCCCACGGTGAGCCGTGCAGTGGAGAGAGTTTGGAGACACTGCTATCGTCTATAGGCACAGAGCACCTTCCGTATGTTTGGCTAGATTTCAAAAACTCAGATGACTCGCTGGTAGTGGCCAAATCCATTGTTATTCTAAAAGAAAAACTAACGAAACTAAATCTCGTGGAACGCACCATCGTAGAAACCAGAAATACTCGCTGTCTGGATAGCCTAACAAAATACGGTTTATTTAGCAGCTACTGGGTGCCACACGACTACGATAAAAATCCTACCTATACCAATGAAGAGCTGACCAGTATGATACGTGCCACTATAGAGCAGCACCGCCCTACGGTACTTTCCGCAAACTATACCATGTTTAATTTTCTGAAGGCTCAGTTTCCTAATGAGTTTTTACATTTGTGGACCAATGGATTAATAACCGATGAGCATAAAACGATAATCAATGAGATGCGGGATTACCCTAACACCAAGGTCGTATTAGTAGATTACCCTACGCTATTCTAAATGCTTCATGCAGCCATTTATACACATTCATAAATTATCCGAAAGATAGAAAGTACTGACCATAATTATCTGATACGCTCATACCCATATGAAAGACATCCTCGTACAGTCCATCAAGCAGTTTTTTGCATTGATATTCATCTTCCTAGTAATTCGATTGGCGGAATACGCAATAGTATGTGGCAGAGGGACTCTGGATTTCTCGTTGTCTTTTTTCTTTTCACGCAGTGTAAATTTTGATACGTTCTTCCTCTATGGCTGGTCCTTTTTTTTCTTACTAGTTGCTCTAGTAATACGCCTTTTTCATAAGCGTGTAGCAGCCATTGTACTAAAGGCTTCTGCCTTAGGCTTAGTGGTCATCCACTTACTGCTCACTGGCTATTTCCTGCTGAGTAATAACATTTTATACTCCTCTATATTCGAGTTTTCTGTAGATGAGTTACGCCGTATCATTGGTCATGAGTTCTCAGTCAGAAGTGTCTTGGTACTCACTGCTGCTGCTGCTATAGCTTGGGCATCCTATCGTATTATATATAGAAAAAGCGTCAAACTGAAATTCAAAAAACCTGTACAGAACATCCTTATCACGGTGTACGTGCTATTGGGATGTATCGTTTTTATCAATAGAGCAAATACCTCAAAATCTATACGATATTTTGACTCCAATTTTGAATATTCAATAGGGAACTCTAAAGAAACTCTTTTTATACAAAGCTTTGATACTAAACCGTTAAGTTTTACTCCGAAGGATATAGCAGAGCAGAGTGCCTTGTTCCAAAAAAACAATCCTGAATTTACTTTTAGCAATACAGAGTATCCACTCATACATAATGAGCCATACACCAATGTGTTGGAGCCATATTTCATCAAAGATTCTACCATAAAACCCAATATAGTATTGATCATAAGCGAGAGTCTATCTTCTTCCTTCTCCGGTACTGGGTGTGCTACGCCTGTAAGCCTGACTCCATTCATAGATAGCTTGGCACGGCAAGGACTTAGTTGGAATAATTTTTTAGCTAATGCCGAACGTTCTCATGGCGTATTTACCAATGTGATATCCTCTCTTCCCTCTGGCATAGGACAGCGAGGCTTTGTGAATATGACGCTAGATCTTCCTAATAAGAAATGGTATCCCGAACATACAAGTCTACTGGAGCCCCTGGCAGCTCATGAGTACACTAGCAATTACTATAACAGTGGATGGGGGAACTATGATCACACAGAAAAGTTTTTACTGGAGCACGGGATAGACCATTTCGCCACTGGAGACAGTTTTAGCAGTGACATCTATACCGCACCTAAAGGAGGAGGATACTGGGGGTACAATGATAAAGACCTGTATCATATGGCTCTTAATCTCAAGCATAACCTCACTAGAAAATCACCTTTTATAGACATCTATCAAACCCTAAGCTTACACACACCTTTTAACCTAGTTACCGAAGAATATAAATCCAACGCTTATATACGTGATAGAATAGAGCAGCTGGGTGTACACCCAGATCAAATAAGTACTATTCCTATGTATATATTAGGATCTATTTTCTTCTCGGAAGATGCTTTAAAAGACTTCATTTCAGCAGTGAAAACCAAGAAGGAGTATGAGAACACCATATTCATCATCACAGGGGACCACGGTATAGACTATCCTATAAGTAACAAACCGCTGGAGCGGTATAAGGTGCCTTTGGTTATATATTCTAATCTGCTAACTAAAAATGCCAGTTTTAATGGCTACTGTTCGCATATAGATATTGCCCCATCTATCCTCGCACTACTGGAGGGAAATTTTGGATTTCAATTGCCTAAGGAGAAACATTGGCTAGGCCATGGATTAGATACCTCCCATACTTTTAGGAATTCTAAAAAAATACCACTGGCAGTGTATAGTGATCATTTAGCACAATACATGTCTGGTAACTATATTAAATATACAGACCGTATCGTTAAATTTGATTCAGCATTGAACATCTCAGAAGTCACTGACCAGCAGATCGTAGATCGTATAAAAGGCGAGTTTGATACGTATCTTTTTATGAATGAGTATAGCTGTAGTAGAGACAGAATTTGGAAGAAATAGAATGCTTAGTTGTATATGCAGTACAGTCTAGATTTTCTTGGCACATTCCTGTTATGCCTTTGCCTGTGCTAAACATAAAAAGGATAGCGGACAATAGATAGCTGCCTTCGTGGTAATACGCTATGCTACTACCATAAGCAGCCTCACGCTAGTGAAATATATCCGTGTGGCGGCTCCACACGAAACGACCCACAGGTGAGCCTTACAACATGTGGCGGTGGCGGATGGTGGCTCTATGATCCGTCAGC
>CAWVTM010000137.1:0-4580 GCA_963933305.1 uncultured bacterium | reverse complement strand
AAACGAGCAGCGTTATAATATGTGCCTGCACTAGGTCCATCAACTAACAGTTCTTTAATTTGATCTTCCACCATCTTGTCAGCGGCAGTCTCTATGAGTATAGTCACCTTAGTATTCTCCCACGTAAGACTCATATGTCCATTCGCTCCGTCCAGGTGGCTGAAATCTATGGTAAATGTCTCTGTCGGATCTTTCAAAGCAGCTGGCTGTATGGTAACTCGAGCGACGTCTTTCGCTTCTTCATAATCACCAGTACCAGATTGCTCTGTATTGCTATTGAGTATTACTATCCATTCCGTTTCGCCAGGGATAGTGAATATAGAATACGTACCCGCTTTCACCTCTTCACCTCCGAAAGTAACAGCTGTACTAAATCTTACACTCGTAGCTTTATTAGCTCCTGTTCTCCATATTTTATCAAATGGAACTACATCACCAAAAACGGTTCTACCCTTAGCTCCTGGACGACTATAGGTTACGCTTACATCTGTAAGGCCGACCTTCTGGCTAATCGTAGCCGTTGGACTCGGTTGTGGTGTTATCAGTTGTGCTTGTACTGCAGTGCCTGCGAGTACTAAAGCTGCTATTAGTGTGTGTTTTAATCTTATCATTTTTGTATTTGTTTAATTAAAGGACAAAAGTATACCGTAAAGGTGCACTTTACGATACCTGAGCGTCATGTCTGAATTATTTTTTGACAACACCTACTTACTTCTCAAAACTTAAAATGTCACCGGGCTGGCAATCTAAGGATTCACAGATTACTCCTAGGGTAGAAAAACGAATGGCTTTTGCCTTGTTTTGTTTGAGTATGGAGAGGTTTACATTGGAGATCCCAGTCTTTTCAGAAAGGTCTTTGAGCTTTATTTTACGCTGAGCCATCACCACGTCTAAGTTTACTATTACAGACATTATTTATATCGTAAACAGTCATTTCTTCCCTTCCCCCTTAAAGTGCTGCTCTTTGTCTCTGAAAAGCACATTAAACGTGGTCAAAGATCCATACATACGAGTGACGTACTGCTGCATATTCACCTTGTCCTGATCATCCAGCACTTTGTGACTATTGATGCTTTGCTCCAGAACACGTAAGCGGTCACGTACCATCACTATTTTGTGAAAGAAGGTTTCTATTGGGATTTCTTTTACGGACATCTCCGTGTCTTTAGGCTCAAGAACCATAAGTCCACCCTTCCATTTGTCTGCTAAGTGAATTCGTTCAGTAGCGTCTGTATAGCGGCTCATCATCCCGTAAAAGATATCTTCTATCTCGTCTACGCTTACCATATTGTTTGCACTTTCTAGCACTTCCACTATTTCTAGTTTCTCTTTGCGGTCTATCTCTTGGCTACCTCCATTGAAAAAACTGATCGTAAATGTCTCTACGCCTATCCTGCAGATGATACCATCTCCGTGTTCTACGTGTTTTATTCTGCTGCCTATAGTAAGTTCCTTATTACTCATACCCTCAAAAGTAACAGAAAAACGTATCTTCGTTTTAAACCAAATTAACAAATACAATTGGAAGCCATTACTAAACTAGTCGCATTTGTAGAGAACCCAGAAACGCCTGAATCGGACAGAGACAAGGCTATATCAGAGCTTAATCTTATGGGTAAACCTTCTGCTGAAATAGAAGAGGTGGCGTATAATCACTGGCAAGAATACTTTGCAGAAAACATAGAAATTATACTCACTCAAAGACTAGTTATCATTAGTCACTTGCTGCCAGATGATGTAGTAAATCAATGTTTTCATGATACATTTCAAGAATACCAAGACCGCAAAAAGCAGATGGGCATAGATGATATTCGCAAATTTTGGGCACCGTAAATAGCTAACAAAGACTTAATTAATTAAAAACAAATGACAGCACTCATCACAGGAGCATCAGCAGGCATAGGAGCAGAGCTAGCTAGAGAATTTGCCAAGGATAAAATAGACCTGATCCTCGTAGCCCGAAGAGAAGAGCGTCTGAAGAACCTCGCCTCTGAACTCTCTTCTACTTACGGAGTGAGTGTACACATAATTGCCCTAGACCTTTCCATTACTGGGAGTGCCAACGAGCTTTACAAAAAAGTAAAGAGCCTTCGTCTAAGAGTAGGTTACTTGGTAAATAATGCAGGTTTTGGAGATAATGGAGAGTTCGTAGATTCAGACTTAACCCGTCAAGAGGATATGATAAATTTAAACATCCTTACACTTACTAAGTTGACTCACTTATTTGGTGCAGAGATGAAGAAAAACAAAAAAGGAACTATTCTAAATATAGCTTCAACAGCGGCATTCGTTCCAGGACCACTGATGTCTGTGTACTTTGCTACAAAGCACTTTGTATTGGCATTTTCTGAGGGAATAGCCGAAGAACTCAGACCATACGGCGTATATGTAACTACGCTATGCCCAGGGCCGACTGAAAGTGAATTTGGCGAAGCTGCAAACTTCAAAATGTTAACCGATGCTCCGTCCAGAAAATTCCCGTCGTCGGCAGAAGTAGCTAAATTCGGTTATCAAAAAATGAAATCCAGGCAGGTAGTCTTTGTACACGGGTGGTGGAACAGTATAGAAGCTTTTTTTACTAGATTTGCCCCTCGCTGGGTAGTTAGAAAAATGGTCTACACCAAACTGAAATAGTCTAGTACCTGCTTTTTAGCACGTTAATATGATGCCTTAAATGGCCAGAGATAAGAAAACCATACAATACGGGCTGTACTACAAATCCGTTTGCCATTCCTTTATATTTTATATTAATTTCATCCATACTGTCATAAAGTGCTATGCTGGAGTCCCTTAGCCTGTCAAATTCGGATATCACATCGCTTAGTTTACGTGCATTCGCTTTAGAGTTTTTAACGTACGAATTATGATCAAACCCGGGAAGCTCATTCATTTCTCCTCGAGCGATGGACAGTGATCGATATTGAAAAATTCGCTCGGTATCTATTACGTGCTGTAGAAGCTCATTTACGGTCCACTTGCCTTTTTGGTAAGCAAAATTTCCTTTTTCATCTGATACATCTTTAGCCCAAGCGATAAACTCTGCTTTGGAGTTTTTCATGGCTTCTATCATATTGTCTTCGCCCACTAATTTCAAATATCCATCGAAATACGCAGGTACATTTTCTAACCACTCCTTAGACATGATGCGAAAGTAATTTTTTAAGGCATATTTGCTTTAATATTAGTCCGTGACAGATAAAAAAGAACCATTACGATTTATAAAAAGATTCAAATAAAATCAACAAAAAACAAAACATTTTAGGCATTAAAAAAGTCATTCATTCTATTTAGATTTATATTGAATCGACATTTTCTTTCTTAAAAACTTGATGTCTTAATGGTGATAAATACGCTACACAACCTAAGAACTTAAAAGAAAAAACAGATTTTATGCTAAAAAGACAAATACCAAACCTACTCACTTTAGCAAACCTGCTTTGTGGCACACTCATTATTATCAGTGCTTTCCAACTTCAGTTTGTAAATGTAGCATGGCTTGCAGTAGCAGCACTGGCTTTTGATTTCTTAGACGGCACCGCAGCTAGACTATTAAATGTAAGTTCACCCATAGGTAAGGAACTAGATTCTTTTGCAGATATGATAAGTTTTGGTGCCGCACCAGCACTCGTACTTTACACCTATTGGGAAAACGAACTCTTCACCGAAACTGACCAGTCAATCACGGGCATAACTATCGTAGACAGTTTGCTTCCATTCTTTCCCTTGTTGATTGCAGCATTTGCAGGCTACCGACTAGCTAAGTTTAACATCAGTGAGCAGAGCAATGACTATTTCTCTGGACTTCCTACACCAGCACTGGCTATAGCTGCATTTTCCATTCCGTTAGCCGCAGAGCAGTCACTGACTATCAATACGTGGCTTACTCATCCTGTTTTCATTATTCTTTTTTCAATATTGGGCGGCGTTTTATTAGTCAGTAACATCAAACTCTTTTCCCTAAAAATAGGCTCTAAAAATAAAAAACTTAACATCCTCCGGATAGTGCTCATCGCTATTTGCATAGCTCTTATTTCTGGGCTACATTTTTTTGGAGCGTTTCTTTGTTTAATGGTGTACTTGTCACTTTCTTTGACAGCACAAAAAATCATATAAACCATTTGATTGTTATTTTAGATAATCAAGACACATACCGCTTAAATTCAGAACAATACCACGACACTAAATATAAATATAAATCAACATGGCAGACATAATATTTAACCTAATAGACCAAGAGCTCCACCGTCAACAAAACGGTATAGAGCTGATAGCTTCCGAAAACTTCACCTCAGAGAATGTAATGAAAGCCATGGGAAGTGTACTTACCAATAAGTATGCAGAAGGCTTGCCTAAAAAACGCTACTACGGTGGATGTGAAATAGTAGATCAGGTAGAGCAACTCGCTATAGATAGAGCAAAAGAATTGTTTGGTGCGGCATGGGCCAATGTGCAGCCACACAGTGGGGCACAAGCTAATGCAGCAGTCATGCTGGGTGTGCTAAATGCAGGAGATCAAATTTTAGGATTTGACCTGTCACACGGTGGACACTTGACACACGGAAGCACCGTAAATTTTTCTG
>CAWVTM010000136.1:0-4618 GCA_963933305.1 uncultured bacterium | reverse complement strand
ATGGAAAATACGGATGATGTCGCTCCATTGGAAGAGGAATAAAAAGACATAAATAGTAATAGAATGGGCTTGGTTCGGTTCATTTCTTTGGCTAATATTTGCAGGACTATTCTTAATTGACATTATTGTTAGTACTGTTATTTTAAGTAGAAAAGATCGCACCATCCCGTAATGGAAGTTTTATGTCAGCTGCCGTATCAACAGGGAGCGTGAATCCATATGTTGATGTAGCCTGTTCCCAACGCTAGAAACTGACTAATTTGAGTCGGTATTAGTAGAGATGCCCCATTTGCATTTAGGTATGCTCCTTGCAATCCTTTTGCTGTTACAATGGCGTATTCACCTAAGAAAGAAAAGCCTTTATATTTTAGAAGTAAGTCGGTATATACTTTTCGATAGTCGGGTAATTGGGCCTCCAAGATATCCTAGACCACACACAAAATATATCTTTCATTTTTTTTAACTTTGCAGTCTATTTATGAAAAATCCATTCGCATTAGTCCTAATCTTAACAGGCTATCTATTCTCTGGCTTTGAAATAGATAGTTCTTCTCAAGACTATTTTATTAAACTAGAGAATACCGCAGAGATAGAATTATATCTAGGCGAAAATCTAAGTACCTGGTCCTCTAATAAACCACTGAACCAAGAACTTTTTTCTCTTGGCACTAGCAAGATTAAGAAAGCATTCAAACTAAAAGTTGAGAGCCTAGCTCATATATACGTTATTACCTTACAAGCAAATGAAGAAGATGCTCTTGCGGCTTTGCAAGATATAGCGGGTGTAAACTATATAGAACTAGTCCCTCTTTATGCTACTTTTCTGACACCTAATGACGTGAATGCTCTCCAATGGAACCTAGCTAAGATCGATGCTTTCAATGCATTTGACATAGCAGCAGATGGAAGCAGTATTACTATAGCTGTGGTAGATGATGCGGTGCAAATAACACACCCAGATTTAGCTGGCAATATTTGGCAAAACCCCAATGAAACACTTAATGGAATAGATGATGATGGCAATGGATATATAGATGACATATCAGGTTATGACGTAGCAGATAATGACAATGACCCAAATCCTCCTGCTAATGCATCTGCATCCCATTTCAGCCATGGAACGCACTGTGCAGGAATAGCTTCGGCAGTGACTAATAATAATCTGGGCATAGCTGCGATAGCCATGAATGCAAAAATAATTGCCGTAAAATGTAAGCCAAGTAGTTCCTCAGGAGGCAGTTTGCCCGCTGCATATGAGGGCTTAGAATACGCCATCTCTACTCCTAGCGATGTTATAAGTATGTCATGGGGCGGCGGAAGCTATTCTGCTACCTATCAGCTCATGATGGACGTGGCACATAGCCAAGGAAAAATACTCGTAGCTGCAGCTGGCAATAGCAATATATCTGCTCCTATGTATCCTGCATCTTATAATCATGTAATAAGTGTAGCAGCATCAGACCAAAACGATAAAAAAGCAAGTTTTTCTAATTATGGTAGCAGTGTAGACGTGTCTGCACCTGGAGTCATTATATACAGCACAGTGCCCGGCACTGCGGGGTATGATAATAAGAGTGGTACATCTATGGCTTGCCCACTGGTAGCTGGACTAGCGGCACTTATGAAAGCTGATGCACCTAGCCTCACTCCTGATGCATTGGAAATATGCCTCAAGCAATCGTGTGATAATATAGATGCTCAAAACCCAACATTTACCGGTCAACTAGGTGCTGGCAGAATTAATGCTTACAAGGCTTTAGCTTGTTTATCTAAAGAGCCTACTGCCAACTTTATAGGACCTAACCAAGCTTGTCCTAATACAGCAGTTACCTTCACAGATGCTTCTGTAGGCAAGGGTAGCAATACGTATATATGGACGTTCACGGGTGGTTCTCCTGCTACATCTACTCTCGCCAGTCCTATGGTGACTTATACTACTACAGGGTCTTATGCCGTGTCGCTCACTACTACCAATGCATACGGCTCAGATACCAAAACCAAAAATGACTTCATAAAGGTAGAAAGACCTGCTGCTCAAATAGCTGGGGACTATGAAATACCCTCCAGTGTAAAGGCCGGCATCACAGTAGAATTTACAGGTACTCCTCCCTTCGACTTTGTGATAACAGATGGGGTGAATGACTACTCCTATTCCGACATAGAATTTTCTCCTTATTTTATAGATTTCGGTCCATTTGCTTCGTCCACTCAGTTAAGTATTAAAAGTTTTAATGATGCCAATTGCAGCGGGACTAAGTCTGGCCGTAGCAACATTAGTATTATAGACGACACCTGTATCTCTGTTATTTTTAATGGAGACTTCAAACTCATAGACCAAGCCAACTGTAATCCCATAGGTTTTAAAACAGATATGATTTTGGATTGCACACAGCCCGGAGGTGGAGTCAATTACCTGTACATCACTCCAAACGGAAGTGGATGGAATGGCGGGTATTGGTCTGGAGTTTTGGATCATACCCCAGGAGGCGGCACTAATGTATTAATAGGCGATGGACCATCTAGCACTAGCCGATTATGGTATCAAGATGTCTATGTGGAAAAAGGAAAGACCTACGACTTTTCTGCTTGGTTTGTCAATGCTAATGTAAACGGAAGATACAGCGGTGCTACATCCTCATTCCAAATAAGAGTAAAAGGTATCACAGGTCCTTTATTACTATCTACAGGAGCATTAGGTAAAACGACACCATGGACCGAGTACGTAGGTGAATACACCGCTACCGAAACAGGTACTATAGAGATAGACATACTAATAGTAGGCGGACCAGGAGGTGGCAATGACTTTGCTATAGATGACGTATCCTTTAAATGCTCAGAGAATACGACTAGTTGCTTTATCTCATCTAATCTAGAGAAAGAAACATGTGCTAATGAAGATCGTGCACTATCCGTAGGCACTGGCTCGGGGTACACTTGGTATCCTGCATACGAAATATCTGCTACAAATACCCAATCTGTGATCGTGACTCCATCTAGCTCTAGATACTACGTTTGTCATTATAAAAATGATACAGGTTGTACGGTAATAGATTCTTTTGATGTGTCAGCAAATCCATTACCTAATGTAGTAGCATCTCCCCAAAACATAGAATTATGCCTTGGAGATAGTATTGAAATTTCTGCTTCTGGAGCACCTCAATATACTTGGAGTCCTGACTATAGAATTTCTGCGACTACAGGTGATAAAATAATGTGTAGTTCTGATATAGACCAAGAATACATTTTACAGGGGACTAGTACTGCAGGATGCATTGCCTCAGATACTGTTCTGCTTACAGTAGAAAGTTGTTGCTTCTCTAAAGCTGAGATACAACTAGCTACCAATCCCGTGATATGCTCTGGTGAGAGTGTGCAGTTTCAAAATAACTCAAAATCCACGGGTACGTATACATACGAATGGCTCTTTGGTGCTAACGCTCAACCTAGTTCTTTCAATGGAGAAAATCCACCATTGGTCAAATTTAAAGAAGGTGGCTCCTACCCTGTTCAGTTGATTTTGACAGATGACTGTGGCAAGGATACTTCCATGGTAACTATACACTGTATACAACTATCCGTAGAAGCAGGAAATGATACAGCATTGTGTCTGGATGATGAATATAAGCTAGGAACAACTGGCATAAGTGATTACGAGTATATATGGGAACCTTGCATAGGTCTTTCTGACTGTGCAGACCCCAGCCCAACAGCTACTATGGCCGATGCCATCTCCTATACAGTGACTGTAAAAGATCCTTTTTCTGGTTGCGAAGTGAGCGATACGGTATCTTTAAAAGAACGCTTACGAGTAGATAGAGTAGAATTAATAGACACTAAGCTATGCGATGGAGATACCTTCAGTATACAATTTGATCTTAATCATAATCAGTCTATCCTATGGCACAATGGATCAACTCAATCTTACTTTGAAACCCGCACAGATGAACGGATATGGCTGGAAGTATCTAATGGCACTTGTGGCTTCTCAGACTCCGCAGATATTCTATTTATCAACTGTGGGTGTGTTGCTTACGTACCATCTGCATTTACCCCTAATAATGATGCACTAAATGATGGTTTGATTCCCAATTTAGATTGCTTAGTAAGAGATTATCATTTTACTGTATTCAGTAGATGGGGAGAAAAGCTTTTTGAGACCTTTGACCCCACAGAAAGATGGGATGGCACCTACCTAGGAAACGACGTACAGATAGGCTCTTACATATGGACCTTAGCTTACACCAATATAGAATTGGAGATTAGCAATAGAGAGTCGCATAAAGGTACGGTGACAGTAATCCGATAGAGTTTATAAGACTTAACCATACTTTAAGGCACTCTAGTTGTTTTTGAGTGAAAATTATCCTTTGATTCCTTTCACTATGATAGTGCCTGTAATTATATGGATGAAATGGATTCCTTTTGAAGTAAACTTCGCAGCCTATAAATGCAGGATGATAGATCCTCTTCATTTGGTTCAGCCAAAGCATAGTATTCTTTCACAAGCTATCGCTTGGTATTTATTTTCTATTTATCGCCTTTTGAAGTACCCTTCGCGGCCTATAAACAGGAAATCCCTTCGCCTGTGGCGAAAGGATTATTTTGGTGACCTCGTCAG
>CAWVTM010000135.1:0-4637 GCA_963933305.1 uncultured bacterium | reverse complement strand
TCTAGCTCGGTAAATCCTGTTGGGATACCCGTAAGTCCTTCATCTCCCTCAGCTGTAGATTCTTCTATATCTTTTATGGCTTTAGCTATCAAGTCTGTCACAGTTTCATAACTCTTAGTCATACTGTCATTCTTAATCTCAAAGAGTTTTTTTTCAGACTGGTCTAGTAATTCAAAAGCATCTGAAGTTTCCTCAAAGGCCTTCTCTCCTATCTCTCCGGCTACAGATATTAGCTGGCGTTGGATACTTTTTTGGATAACGATATGAGCGTGATATTCTATATTAGCCGCACTACTTACCTTATTCGTCAGCGTGGTGATATAGTAGGCACCTCCTACAGACTCTAGTGTACCATTTTTTCTGAGTTGTTCAGTGACTGTAAGTATATCTATAGGATTCCCATCTGCGAATAACTGCATGATTCCTTCATATATGGCCTGATGTGCATCCACGTAAAATGCGGTAGGTTTCAGGTAACTGGCTACTTTCTCTGGAGCATATTTCTCCAGCATAAGTGCACCTAGCACTGCTTCTTCTAAGGCACGAGCTTGCGGTTGAAGTTTTGACATGTCCAGATTACCAAAAGTGGACTTTGTCTTACTCTTCGTACTTACTCGTTTTTTATCCATTTGTTAGTATGTATTATTAAGATGCTGTTAGCGTGTCTGATATTAATTTTAAGGAGGACAAAAATAAGTCGATGTGCAGCACTTAAAACACACTAATGTGCTATTTCTACTTATCCACAGCATCTTCTAAAATGTGGGCATAGCGTTAACAACCTACAGCCACCGCAGCTAAATCGCTCATTATCAGTTTCATCTTTTCCACACTACCTTTTTATTATAATCCCAACACTAGACAAATACTCCATTTCACATAGTTATGAGCCCTTGATAAAGACCTTAGGACCACAGCTATTATAGTTATGCACCTTATGATGCTCATAACTCTTGTTTGTAAGAGCTATTCTAACGTATAAATATAGCTACAGAAACTATTATGGCACTGACATGGTGGATGCACACATCATTTTGGTCTTATATTTGTTAAGTATATATATAATGGAAGCACAGTTTTCACCAGGAGTCAAAGAAGTAATTCAGTTTAGTAGAGAAGAAGCTATACGCTTAGGTCATAGCTACATAGGCACAGAGCATCTACTACTCGGTCTTATCAGACAAGGAGATGGCAAGGCTATACGCCATCTGAAGAGTATGGGCATAGATATGCTCCGTCTCAAAAAATCAGTAGAGGATAGCATCCGCGATACTACGGGTAAAAGTACTAATATCGGTAACATTCCGCTTACAAAACAAGCGGAAAAAGCACTGAAAATCACGTACTTAGAAGCCAAAATATTCAAAGATGATGTCATCCGAACGGAGCATTTACTTCTCTCTATACTAAGAGATGAGGACAATGTAGCCTCACAGATACTCAATCAATTTGGGGTAGATTACGATCTATTTAAAAGTGCCATGGAGGATAAACTGCCTGACACTACCATAGAGATGAGTACAGATAGTCCAGAGGATTTTTACAACGAAGAGTCAAGTAAGTCAAGTACACCATCTAAGCCAGGAGCCAAAAGTAAAAGTAAGACACCCGTTCTTGATAATTTTGGTAAAGACCTGACAAAATTGGCAGAGGCTGACAAATTGGACCCTATCGTAGGCCGTGATAAAGAAATAGAGCGTGTATCTCAGATACTGAGTAGACGTAAGAAAAATAATCCTGTACTTATAGGTGAGCCAGGGGTGGGTAAAACTGCCATAGCAGAAGGCCTTGCACTACGGATTACACAACGTAAGGTATCGCGTGTACTTTTTGATAAGCGTGTAGTGACGCTAGACTTAGCCAGCCTTGTGGCTGGCACTAAGTACAGAGGCCAGTTTGAGGAGCGAATGAAAGCTGTGATGACTGAGCTCGAAAAGACAGATGATGTCATCCTATTCATAGACGAGATACATACTATAGTAGGTGCTGGTGGAGCGAGTGGTTCACTAGATGCTTCTAACATGTTTAAACCTGCTCTTGCTAGAGGAGAAATACAATGTGTAGGCGCTACTACCTTAGACGAATACCGTCAGTACATAGAAAAAGATGGAGCTTTAGAACGTAGATTCCAAAGTGTGATGGTAGAACCTACCAATCCTGAAGAGACCCTTGAAATACTAAATAATATTAAGGATAAATACGAAGATCACCACAGTGTGACCTACTCTCCCGAGTCACTAGATGCAGCCGTGAAGATGAGTGTGCGCTACATCACAGACCGTTACCTGCCAGACAAGGCTATAGACGTGATGGATGAAGTGGGTGCTCGTGTACACCTGAGTAATATCCACGTACCACAAGACATCCTAGAACTAGAGAAAAAGATAGAAGAGATAAAAGAGGAGAAAAATCGTGTGGTAAAAAGCCAAAAATACGAGGAAGCTGCTCGCCTTAGAGATAAGGAAAAATCACTACTAGAAAATCTAGAAACGGAGAAAAATAAATGGGAAGAAGATAGCAAAACACAACGCTATATGGTCACTGAAGACGATGTAGCAGATGTGATAGGAATGATGACCGGCATACCTGCCAAACGTATCCAACAAAAAGAAGGGAATAAACTTCTCAAGATGGGTGACGAGCTAAAAGGTAGTGTGATAGGTCAAGACGAAGCTGTAGCTAAGCTGACTAAAGCTATCCAACGTACTCGTGCAGGGCTAAAGTCTCCTAATAAACCCATAGGTTCCTTTATATTCCTAGGAAGTACAGGTGTGGGTAAGACAGAGATGGCTAAGACACTAGCCAAGTACCTCTTCGACTCTAGAGAAGCACTATTGCGAATAGATATGAGTGAGTATATGGAAAAATTTGCTGTATCTAGACTCGTGGGAGCTCCTCCAGGATATGTAGGATATGAAGAAGGTGGTATACTCACTGAGAAAGTAAGACGTAAGCCTTACTCCGTGATCCTTTTTGATGAGATAGAAAAAGCTCACCCAGATATCTTTAACCTTTTACTTCAGGTATTAGATGAAGGCTTCTTGACAGATAGTCTTGGTAGAAAAGTAGATTTCAGAAATACGATAATCATTATGACGTCCAACATAGGTAGCCGTCAGCTCAAGGAATTTGGTGCAGGAGTAGGTTTTGGCACGAGTGCTAAAAGTGCTAGTTCAGACCTTAATTCTAAGGGAGTGATAGAGAACGCATTGAAACGTTTCTTCTCTCCTGAGTTTTTAAATAGAATAGATGATGTGATTGTATTTAACTCTTTAGGAAAAGAAGACATCACTAAAATACTAGAACTATCCATCGCTGACCTAATGACGCGTATCAAGCAGATCGGTTTTAATATCAAACTAAGCAAATCTGCTAAAGAATATTTAGCAGAGAAAGGATTTGATTCAAACTTTGGTGCTAGACCGCTCAACAGAGCTATACAGAAATATCTCGAAGATCCGTTAGCTGAAGAGATTCTAAAATCTGACATAAAATCAGGTGATGTAATCGCTGTAGACTTTAACAAAAAGAAAGACGAATTGACTTTCAAAAAAGAAAAGCCAAAACCTAAGAAAGAAGAAAAGAAAGAAGCTGAGTAAGCTTTTACTTTTTGTGACAATAAAAAATCCAACCTTGTACAAGGTTGGATTTTTTTATGCTGTATTCAAAAAATGAAAAACCTCTTACACTGCCTATTTTTATTGAGCATTATAGCCCAAATATTCGGGCAGTATTTACCTACTTTAAGAGAGATTTATGATTTTGAAATTGGCGATAAGTTCAACTATTTAGAGACCTGGGAAGTTGGCGGAGTAAACGGCAACTCTTGTACTAAAACAGATATATCTTACGAAATATCAAAAAACCTATCTGTTGGTAATACTATTTCCTATGAAAGATCTTATTCTGATGGAAATATTGACACGCTAACCTTCGTGGATTCGTCAGAACACTTTTCAAATAACTGCAACCAAGATTTCGTAAAAGTGCCAACACTTATTTATAAAGTTCATGGCAGTTCCAAGAGCGATACTGCAGCGTTTTGTATCAAAGCTAATATTGACGCTAACCATCTGGATAACAAAATATTCAGTGGGGGTGCGGAAAACATAGATAGTATTTTCATAAAAGAAGAGAATCATTACTATAGGACTACCGAAAGACCACGCGACCGATTTGAATATAAATATCGAAACAGAATGGATCTAATATTAGGCATCAATAGCTTTAGTACGTCTCATATACAGTTAGAATTGGTATCATTTATTAAAGGAAATGATACTACAGAACTTGATGTATTAAATATCAACTCATCCATCAAGTCACCAACTATAAAGGTCTACCCTAACCCTAACTCGTCCATCATACATATAGCCGTCTCCTCTCCTATTCATTCAGTTAAATTATGTGATCTTAAAGGACAAATAGTAATTTCAAAAGAGGAAATAAACACATTAAACCTAGTCTCACTAACCGCCGGAATCTACATGGCGGAAGTACGAACCGAAGCAGGAATAATTCGTAAAAAAGTATACAAGAAATAGGCTCTTCCATTTCCTGCTATTCCATTACCTTTGGCACCTCATGGAAATAGGTAAAAAACTGTTCGATTTTGAGCTCAAAGGAACCAAAGGAAA
>CAWVTM010000134.1:0-4838 GCA_963933305.1 uncultured bacterium | reverse complement strand
ATAAACTTAACCAAACGAGCATGGAATTAGGGATAGACAGTTTTGCGGCATTTCCTGTAAACGAAAAAGTAACTGGGAATATAGTCCTACAACAGTTACTGGAGCGGATAACACTGGCTGATCAGGTAGGGTTAAATTCCTTTGGTATAGGCGAGCATCATAGAGCAGATTTTTTGGACTCGGCTCCTACTATGATACTTGCGGCTGCGGCAGCCAAAACAAAAAACATTCGCCTGACCAGTGCAGTGACGGTACTCAGTGCTGCCGACCCAGTGCGTGTATTCCAAAACTTTGCAACACTTGATTTATTATCCAACGGACGAGCAGAGATAGTAGCCGGGAGAGGATCATTTACAGATGCGTTCCCTTTATTCGGATTTGACATGCGTGACTACGATGACGTATTCACCGAAAAACTAAATCTACTCCTTCAGATACGGGATACCGAAAAAATAACGTGGAGTGGCAGATATAGACCGTCACTTACAGAGCAAGAAATATTTCCAAAACCACTACAACCCAAACTACCTATTTGGCTTGGCGTGGGCGGGACACCCGCTTCTTTTACTAGAGCCGGTACTTTAGGTCTTCCACTTATGGTAGCAGTGATAGGTGGGGAGACTCACCGATTTGCTCCGTTGGTTAAAATGTACCGCCAAGCAGGCCAAAAAGCGGGATACAAACCACACGAATTAAAAGTAGGTCTACACTCGCTCGGATACGTAGCAGAAAGCACTCAGGAGGCCTTAGATACATACTATCCTGGCTACAAAACTGTATTTGATAAGGTAGGACTAGAGCGGGGATGGCCGCCAGTAACCAGAGAAGGATTCAATGCTCAAAGTGGATACACGGGAGCTTTACTAGTGGGCGAGCCTACAGCCATAGCAGAGCGAATACTGAGACACAGCGAAGCCCTCGGAGGAATTTCCCGAATCACACTGAATATGGACATCGGTCTGCCGCATAGTAAAATGATGCAAGCCATAGAGTTACTTGGAACCAAAGTGGCACCCTTACTGAGAAATTTATAGTATCATAGCATTGCAGTTGCTTTCAGGCAGAAGTTGGATACTGAGTACAGGTAAACATATCGCATCACCAGCATTTCACAAAGGCAAGGAGTATTAACAACCAAACGACCGTATACCAAAATAACTTTCAATTGCCACATATAAATCGTTTTTCACTTGATTTATATTCGTTAAAAAATACGTATCGGCCTATGGAGGAATACCATACCCTTCGATGAACTCAGGGTGACAAGTATTGTGATTTTTCGCCTTTATAAGCCTTCGATAAACTCAATTTATGTATACGACACTTAAAAACTAAATTGGTACGAAGTGTGGATGCAAGGATCACTGGTGGTTAAAGAATAAAGATCAGTGGAAGTGCTCAGCATGAGATTTTAGGACAAGAATACGCAGAGGCACCATTATGCAGGGCTCTAACTTGGGATTATATCAGTGGCACTTGGCTATGAGTTTTAGAAAAAAGAATATCAGCAAGCCTGCTGCAGCGTCAAATGGGTATAGGAGACTATGATATGGTATGGTCTCTGATGCACCGCATCAGGCGAGCTATGGGAGATAGAGACTCCTTATATGGACTAAGTAATATGCAATAAGTAGATAAGAGTTCAGTAATATTTAGCTATTTGAGTACATGCTACACCCCATTTTCAAAGTATGTACACACTCATAGTAAAGTGAAGTCATCTAAAGTAAGTACTCGTAAAACACTACAGTGTGCATATAGCCATTACTAATCTAAAAGGTACTTTGTTAGGCGTATATCACAGAATAAATCAAGAGTATCTTCAATTATATCTAAATTAATTTTGCTATAAACTAAACCGTAGATACTTCAAAGACAGTTTCCTTGAAAGATTAGTTATTGCTGCAGTTGGAAATTAAGAGTATGTTTGATGGCGAGCACATAGATTAATGAAGGGAATTGATACAATTGAAATTGAATGAATAACTTAACTCATAGAAATGACTCTTTAATTTTACTCAATGGTAAATATAGAAATCACTTAAAACGAGTAGAACAACAGTACACTCTTCTAGGTAATTGGTATTTCCTTGATTATAACATTGCTAGATTTAATATTCTACTGCCAAAAATAAAAAATGAACACAAAAAATATCAAGTGCTATTAAATCATAAATGAAACAACTTATTCTACTTCTACTCACGGTCCTTACTTCAAGTACCTCGACATTTTCGCAAGAAAAAACTACCACTACAAGTGGAAAGAAAGTTTTACTCTATGAAGATGGCTCTTGGGTTTATGCCGACTCTGTACAACTTTACAACATTCGAACAAAAGAAATTAACAGCCTCGAAATTCCTACAACTCAAACAAATGAAGTTGTAATATCTCACATAGGCTATTCTCTATCTTACAACGAAACGCACGAACAAGCAAACTGGATTGCATACGAATTGACAAATGAAGAAACAAAAAAAACATGGGAGAGGACAGATAAATTTCTGAGAGACCCTAAAGTAAAAACAGGTACCGCATACCATCAAGATTATTCTGGAAGCGGTTATGATAGAGGGCATTTAGCACCAGCATCAGATATGAGTTGGTCAGCGACAGCAATGGCTGAATCATTTTATTACAGCAATATGTCTCCGCAAGAACCAGGTTTCAATAGAGGAGTTTGGAAACGTCTTGAAGGATTAATTAGGACGTGGGCAGTAGACTATGAATCAGTTTTTATTGTTACTGGACCTGTTTTGACAAACGACCTCACATCCATAGGAAACAATAAAGTTTCCGTTCCAAAATATTATTACAAAGTGATTCTTGACTACAGAGAACCAAGCATTAAAGGCATCGGTTTTATTATCTCCAATACTAGCTCAAGCGAGCAACTTCAATTATACGCCGTAACTATTGACAGCGTCGAAAAATTGACTGGTATAGACTTTTTTCCTTTACTGGCGGACGCTCAAGAAAATGTTATTGAAAGTACATTGAACATTAAATCTTGGAATTGGAAAAGTTCAAAAGCATCAAATAGTGAAGAAGAGTTAAAGGCAACAACATCCGTTCAATGTAAAGGAGTAACTAAAGCAGGAGCAGGCTGTCATAATAAAACTCTTAATGTGAGCGGCTATTGCTATCAACACATAGGACAAATAAATACTACCAACGAAAGGATAAAAACAACTCCAAACATTACACCTAAAAGTAGTTCAACAGCTGTGCAATGCTCTGGGAAAAGTCAAGCGGGTAATCGCTGTAAAAGAAGGACAACTAGTTCAAGGGGACGATGTTATCAGCACTAAATAAAAAATGGTCAGAATAATTCAACCAAGTGGTCAACTTATAACTTTTGACATACCACCTAATATAGTCCCTAATTCCTCTATCTAAATAGTTATATATTTAGGCGTCACCACTACTCCCACCCCAGCTCTCTATATTAGCGGAGACAGTTTCTTTTTTGACTTATATAATCAATACATTTTACCGTTATTAAACGAAATAAACAAGAAGGTTACGTCCTAAAAAAATATACTTACAGAACCTGATTTCGAAAGATTTTACTCATTTAGCAAATTGTTACACTCGTATTTTACACCCAGTTTACAAAGTGACTCTTCCTTTATAAAGCATTAACTTTGTCTTCATGAAATTAGGAGCATTTTCTGTAAGTCTGAACGTCAAGGACCTTAAGGCATCAAAAATATTTTACGAAAAACTAGGGTTCAAACAATCAGGTGGAGATTTCGAAAAGAACTACGTCATCATGAAAAATCAGAACACCCTTATAGGACTTTTTCAAGGTATGTTCGAGGGAAATCTACTTACTTTCAATCCCGGATGGGATCAAAAAGCTCAAGACTTAGACAACTTTGATGATGTGCGAGAAATACAAAAAGACTTGAAAAGTAAGAAAGTACCTTTTGGTATTCAAGCAGATGAATCCACTACTGGACCCGCTAGTTTTGTAATCACAGATCCAGATGGCAATGCTATTTTGATAGATCAGCATAGATAAAATTAGCACCTAGCTGCTTCTGCACAACAGCAAACTGGTTACAAAACCTTACGCTCTATACCTTAGCCCAAGTGCTCACTATCTCACAGCCACTGTTTCTGAGTAAGCCCAATATAGGACAGCGACTATCTACCGCAGCTCCCATCTCACCTATCTGCTCAGCAGTAATACTGCCTCCTACGGTATGCGTCAATTGTACTTTTTTATAGCTATCATTAGAGTGCTTAGCCATACCCATAAAACCTGCTAGATCTAACTCTATTTCTAGAGAAATATCCATAGCATCTATGGCTATTTCCATTTCTTCGGCGACTACTTGTGCCTGTTCGTTTTGACAACCAGCGAGAGATGCTGCAAAATACTGCATAGGATTAGGTCCTGTATTCATACCTCCTTCATCCACTGGCTCGTCAGATTGAATATCCCAAGCTGTACCTGTAATGTTTACTGTGGTAGCCCACCCGCTTCCTTTTGCAGTAGCCTTAAATACTTCTAGTGTGTTTTCTTGATTTGACATAATTTGTTATACTCGAATTAACGTGATACTCTTGATTACTGACAAGCCATCAAGTATCCCAATTCCCTTTCCGCTCATAATCACGATTTAAACGAGTACCAAAATCTTACTACCTGAGTATTTCTACTCATTTCGTCTTACCTTCGACCTCTCCACAATGAACAACATCATAAGCACTTCCCTACTCCTATTCACAGCACTCACCACACTAGCACAGTCGGCTCCTATAGCTATAGACGGTCTATTTGATGATTGGACGAATAACCTAAAAACAGTTACAGATCCTAGCGAATCTA
>CAWVTM010000133.1:0-4889 GCA_963933305.1 uncultured bacterium | reverse complement strand
CAGCTAGTATTCCTCCGAAGTTGTTGTTTTTCAAAAACATTAGCCAGCTGAGTCCATCATTTTGATACGGCCTAAGTGTCCCTTTGAATAGCTTGTGTGGAGACTCCTCTTTGATGTCTACGAGGGTATTAAGATGATCCTTTATTTTCTTGGACTTTATGAGACTAAGTACGTCTATTTGGTATTTTTTTACTTGAAAAGTGTTTCCGTCTTTACCGCTATTAGACAGGGCATTGCCTAATGCGAACCATTCTTTTGGGAAGAGGAATATATGGCCACTCTGCAGTGTGATTTGATTACGTCCCTTTTTCATTTCCTTCACTATAGTATTAAAGAGAAGCTGCTCGCTACCTATAGTGATAATCACCTCTAGGTCAAACCAGTCTATCTTATCACCTATAGTGTAGTTTAGAGATGGAAGCTGCGTGCTGTAGGTGTCTTCCAGCTCAGTGGTGACTATAAAGTGACTAGCGGTTAAGAGTTCATTATTTTCGCGTATCCATGTGATAGCTGCCAGAAGTGTACTGTCTCGTAGTGTGAAGAACGATTTTGTAGTGGGTTGTAGCCCGAGTTCCTTGAGAGCGTTTACCCTATTGGCTTCCCATATCCGTGATCTTTTGTATTTAGTGAAGATAGGCTCGTCCCCTTGCCAGTGGAGATCTACGTGAAATAGCTTATCTTGGTGAAATGAAAACTCTACTGTGCCGTATACTATACTTAGCTTAAATTGATATCCGAGTGGTGTTTGTACTAGACTAATTTTAGGAGTTGCTGGTTCTTTTACAGTATTGATTTCGAAACCTTGTGCAAATACAGGTGCGGTTTCTAGTAGTGGTTTTACGAATTTAGAATAATAGGTGTGTTCATTCTCTGGCTGAACGTATACGTGTTTTTTATTTAGAAATACTTCTAGTTTACTTCCATCTACGAAGTCATAAAAGGAGTGCAATCTACCGTGTACCATCAGTCTAGCAGGTTTACTGGTTAATAGAAGACCTCCTTGTTTCATAAAAGGGATACGCTCATCTCCATGTTTTATGGTGATGAAATAAGCGGTACCATTTTCATTTTTTCTAAAGTGAAAAAGTACTTTAGTGAAGTCCTCATTAATATATATCCTACGATGAGCGGGATTTATATCATCTGCGAGGTAAAGACTCTTGCTAGAGGTAGGTAAAATGGAAAAAAGAGCTTGGAGCTGTGTTTCTATATAAGGTCTTATTTCTGCTTTGTGCTGTGCTTTATCAAAGTATTTTTGAAAGTACTCTTTAGGTCGGATACGCTGCTTGGGAGAGAACTTACGCACTATGTGTTCTTCCATGATGTTATCTAAAGTAGCTATTTGAGCAAGCTCATCGTCAGTCAGTTTGGTATAATAAGAAGCATTTCCAGAGAATACTTTCTGGTAGGTTAGTGAGAGCGTGTCTAGGGAAGTATAGGCTACTACATAAGGCTGCACGAGTACGCCGAGATGGTAGTGCTCATAGATGCTAAATATTAGCTTGTAACTTATGTCATTATTTACTTTCACGTAAAATATCGCTGTGCTAAAATTGGAGCAATATACAAGTGAATGCTGTCAGGGTAAAGAAAAAAAAATTAAATATCTAGATATTTAGTTTCTAGGATATCTAGCAGTAGATCTGGTTTACTGCTACGCCAGCTTACATCATTTAGCCTATCTCCGTATGATACTGCATGCTTTAGGTTTATGCTATCCATCTCGTCGAGCACATGGGGCAGAGCGTTTATAAAATAGATGCTGCCCTCTATTTCCTCTTTCCACTCATGGTAGTAGTCGTCGTCTGCTGAATGAAAGTTAAGGACATTTTCCATTATGATCACAAAGTTCTCAAGTCCACAGTTTATTAAATGGTCTATGAGCTCAGTTTTAAGCAGCATTATATCATTATTAATAGCATCATTCCATTCACCTATGAGCTCTATCACACAGAAAGATTCCTCATAGTCTGCATAGATTAGCTTATAAAAAAGCGTTTCGCTGCCAAAATTATCCCACTGTGGATGAAGTAGGTAGTTATAGACTCTATTGGTATAATGAAATTCTGAATATTCGCTCTCGAAATTTAATGCTTTAGGATCCTGATCCGAACTGTAAATATCCCTCCATAAGTAAAAAGGCTCTATGTTATGCATGTTCTATATTGGTATCCGAAATAAGGTAGAGTGGTCGATTTTTTACATTGTCATTTATACGGCTGATATACTCACCTATCATGCCTATGCCTAGCAGCTGAATACCTCCTAAGAATACAATCGTGATCATCAGCGAAGGCCAACCAGGCTCGTAGATCTTCAAGATGAACTTGGCATAGAGCGTATATATGATGAGAAGCAATCCTATAAATGCACATACAAAACCAGATATAGTAGCCAGTCGCAGTGGAAAGTTAGAGAATGAAGTAATCGCATCTAAGGCTAGACTGATCATTTTTTTATAGGTATAACCAGTTTCTCCAGCATTTCTACCTTCCCGCTCATAGCTTACAGCAGCTTGCTTATATCCGAGCCAAGCTATTTGTCCTCGGAGGTATCTCTGCTTCTCTGGCATTCGGATGAGGGCATCAGCTACTTTTCTATTTAGTATTCTAAAATCTCCGGTATCCACAGGTATTTCTACGGAGGTGATTTTATTTAGCATTTTGTAAAATGCAGAAGCAGTAATTTTTTTTAACCAAGATTCATCCTTGCGTTTTATGCGTTGAGCATAGGCCACATCATACCCTTCCTCTGCTTTAGCTAGCAGACGGCGTATTACTTCGGGTGGGTCTTGGCCATCACTATCCATGAGTATGATATAGTCGCCTTTAGCATGTTCTATACCTGCGGTTACAGCTATCTGATGGCCAAAGTTTCTGCTCAAATTGATGTATTTATACGTAGGATTCTCGCGGCAAAGCTCTAAGATGACAGAAAGTGAATGGTCTTGGCTTCCGTCATTAACAAAAATAATTTCAAAATCATGTGGAATGTCTCTTATCGAATCATTCAGACTTTGAGTGAACTGTACTAGTCCCTTTTCTTCGTTATATATAGGTAGTATGATGGAAATCACCCTGCGAAGATAATAGAAAAAAGGAGTACCTGGAGTGTTGTGATTATGCTATTTTTCACTGTGGACACAGTCTTTTTTCTTTGTTTTTGTGCTAAGGTCACTGTGGCTATAATGGCGTAATGGCTGTAACTTAATATTCCGGGGAAACTAAATGACTGTAAGTGAAGTATATTGCATTATTCTGGACTGTTATTGAGGGTTTTTGCTGTGCTATTTGAGACGTTAGCTGGATAGTTTTGGTTATCTTGCTTGAGGTATTGTAAACTAAATAAGCCAGCTAGCAGGAGTATCTCCACAAGTAGTATTTTTTTCATGTATTCAGTATTTATCTTCGTATTACTAATGTTTAAAGCAAAAGAGTATTGAAACGAGTTCATTTGATAGCTGTTGGTGGTGCTATAATGCATAATCTGGCAATAGCCTTGAAGCAAAAAGGGTACAAAGTAACAGGCAGTGATGATGCTATATATGATCCAGCCAAGAGTAATCTAGAAAAAGCAGCATTAGAGACTTCTATTGGATGGGATACTACTAGGATAACTACTGATATTGATTTCGTCATACTAGGCATGCACGCTAGAAAGGATAATCCTGAGCTGCTGATGGCGGTAAAACTAGGGTTGAAAGTCATGTCCTTTCCAGAATTTGTGGCGGTAGAATCTAGTGATAAGATACGAGTGGTAGTAGCGGGTAGTCATGGTAAGACGAGTACCACTGCTATGATAATGCACGTGCTGCAGAAGAGAGAGTTGGCCTTTGACTATTTAGTAGGAAGCTCTATAGATGGATTTGATCTTTCTGTGAAACTATCAGATGCTCCTCTTATTATTATAGAAGGGGATGAGTACCTTACGTCTCCGTTAGATCTGAGGTCTAAGTTTTTATGGTATGACCCGCATTACTCTATAATTACGGGTATAGCGTACGACCACATTAATGTGTTCCCCACGTTTGATCTATATATTGATACTTTTAGGAAATATATAAACACACATAATCAAGACGCAAAGTACTATTGGTATGCGGGAGATAAAGAATTAGCTACACTCAGTAGTGAGACTAGTGTATTAAATGAAGCATACGATACACCTACATTTACAAATAGGAGAGATGGAGCTGTCATAGAACTGGAAGGAAATTCATATGAAACACTGCTGGTGGGAAAGCATAATCTCCAAAATATGCAAGCTGCATTACTAGTCTGTGAGCACTTAGGAGTTTCTCCTGTGCAGTTTTTAGAAGCAATAGCTGATTTTACTGGTGCTGGTAGAAGAATGGAAAAGATAGTAGACCTATCGAATCAGGTAGTTTTCAGGGATTTTGCTCACTCTCCTAGCAAGTTGGAGGCTACTGTTAAAGCTGTAGCAGAGACGTATGAGGGAGCAGTTTTAGCAGTTTTTGAGTTGCATACATTTAGCAGTCTTACTAAAGCGTTTTTGCCTCTTTATAAGGATGCTATGTCTTCTGCAGATAGACGAATTGTTTTTTACAATGACGAAGTGTTTGCACATAAAAAGATGGAATATTTAGATGCTACTTATGTAAAAGAGTGCTTTGGTGATGTGGAGATAGTGCACGAAGCAGAGGCATTAGAGAGCTTAGTGGATGCTTCTTTCAAGAATGGAGATAATATCTTGCTCATGAGCTCTGGCACTTTTAATAATGCCCAGTTTACGCTCAGTTAGAGTTGTTTCACATTGAGCTTAGTAGTAAAAGTGCCGTCTGGTGACTGTACGAAATTGGTAGCTCTGATAGCATAGTATCTGCTACCATCTGTAAGGTATACAATCAGTTTTGGGTTTATCTCTATTAT
>CAWVTM010000132.1:0-4961 GCA_963933305.1 uncultured bacterium | reverse complement strand
TTTTTGTTTTGAAATTTTCAGAAAACGAAGCTAACTCAAACGATACATAAGGCTTCCCCAATATAGTTAAGGGAGACTGGGCATTTACTGAGGTGTGCAGTGTCAGGAATAAAGCTATGCAATTAAGATATACGAAACGGGTTTTTATCATTTTCTGTGATTGAAGATACAAATGTAAATAGACTCTGCTTAACGATAGATATTCTAACCATAAGAATCATTTATTTTCAGATAGTAAGATGAACTAAGTGTAACAATAGTTGCTTGCTTTTGTTACCTGTATCATACAAGGATTAGTACCACATTAATATTAACTTTGCACCTTTATAGAAAATGAATAAACATAAAGTCACTTTTAGGTTTGAAAAGGAGCCTGGTAGAGAGGTTTCTGTAGAAGTAAACCAAGGCGATACCATACTAGACGCAGCTCACGATCACGATATACCTCTCAATCATAATTGTGGTGCTGTGTGCGCGTGCAGTACCTGCCAAGTGTATATAGAAAAAGGAATGGATAACTTACCAGAGATATCTGATAAGGAAGAGGATTTCATAGATAGAGCTATAAATCCGCGTATTAATTCTAGATTAGGATGTCAGTGTGTAATTAATTCTGATATAGAAGTGACTGTGCCAGATCAAAGTACCATCATAGGACATTAGAAAAAGATGAGCGAAAATAAATTTTTTGAGCCACCGATAAATTGGGGCGACTACGAGGATATAGCACTAGCACTTTATGAGAAGTTTGGTGATGATTTTACAGAAGCTAAAATCTATAGAATCCGCTTTACAGATTTACTTAATTGGGTACTCGAGTTACCTAACTTCGAAGGAAAAAGAGATGAATCTAATGAAGGACATCTAGAGATGATACAGAGCAGCTGGGTGTACGAGTGGAGAGATAATCAATAATAACAATGATTCTGGATCGGTTTAGCAGTATAGATACCTTTATTCTAGATGTAGACGGTGTGCTTACGTCAGGTACGGTGATCGCTTCGGGCGATGGTGAGATGCGTCGTGACTTTAATATTAAGGACGGTTTTGCACTTCAGTATGTAGTGAAACAAGGATATCACGTCATCATAATCAGTGGCGGTGATAATGACGGCGTGCGTAAGAGGTTAAGAAATTTAGGTATTACAGAAATACACACTGCAGTACCTGACAAGCGTAAACTGCTCAAAGAATTAGAAATTAAGCTTCAAATCAATTTAAAAAATGCTCTGTATATGGGTGATGATTTTCCTGATTTATCTGTGATGCGTATGTGCGGTATAAAAGCGTGCCCATCAGACGCAGCGTGGGCAGTACAAGAAGAAGTAGACCTAGTGACTAAGGCCTTAGGAGGCAAAGGTGCCGTGCGTGAGGTTATGGAGAAAGTGCTTACCAGTCAAGATAAGTGGGAGAGTACAGAGCACTCTGTATGGTAATGCATACAGCTATCACTTTAGTCGTAAGTTAATCCCAAGCTTCCTTTTTACATTTGTAAAAACCCAAAATGAAACTACTAGATCAAATCATTCAATATAAGTATGGTATCTCTATTGGGATTTTCACTGTATGGATGCTCCTTTTTGACGGAAATAGTGCGTTGTTCATGTATAAGCAGTACAATGAGCTGAAGGATCTAAAACTGCAAGAAGAATTCCTTTCCGAGGAAATGACACAAATGAATATTCAAAAGGAGGAATTGTTCTCTGATGACGATAAATTAGAAAAGTACGCTCGTGAGCAGTTGTTTTTCAAGAAAGACGATGAAGATGTATACGTTATAAAAAAAGCGAATTAGAAGTTTTCAGCAGCTATCATTTGAAGTAGCTCAGCATGTATTTCTTTATTACCAGCCACTATTGACGTTCCAAAAACAAAGTTTTCTGTTTCTTGAAAATCTGAAACTATACCACCAGCCTGCTGCACTATATAGGCTCCCCCAGCTACATCCCAAGGACTTAAGTTCAGCTCAAAAAATCCATCGAACCTCCCGATAGCAGTATAGGCTAGGTCAATGGCCGCACTTCCCATCCGTCTTATCCCTTTAGTAGTTTTCATAAGTTTATTTAATAAACTCAGGTAGGCTTCCATCTCATCGAAATTGTAATACGGAAATCCTGTAGCCAATAAGCTATCTGTAAGCTTTCGGGTAGAGCATTGAAACTTCTCACCATTCAGGTATGCACCGCTCTCGTCTGCGGAGAATAGTTCATCGTCTGCTGGTACATACACTGCAGCGTATACAGGCTTTTGATTCTCGTATAAGGCAATGGATATACAGAACTTAGTGTGGCCAAAGAGGTAGTTGGTTGTGCCGTCTATCGGGTCTATAATCCAGTATTGCTCCTCATTTCTAATCGAGGTAGTTTCTTCTTCTGTGAGGAAGCCAGCATCAGGCGTTATTGTTAATAATCCTTCTACTAGCATTTTTTCACTTTCTATATCTACATAGCTTACGAGTTGATTTAGGCTTTTTTCATCTATATCATCAGTGATGACTCCACTTTGCTGCTGGAGTTGGTATGCGCCTACTTTTAGTACTAAAGTGGCTATTTGTTCTTCTTGGTGGCTAGTAAGTATCATAGAGTGTGTCGTATATTTTTTCTTTTAATTTAGTATCTTTACCTAGATCAAGTTTTCGAGCAAAGAAACCATTGCTTTTTGCAATATCACTGAGTTCAGATATTCGTATAGGTCTCGGACCAAAATTTACTGGCTTATCCCACGGGATATACCTGAGATCAGAGTTTATGACGGTATGGGCTAAAGGTGAGTTTAAAGCTAGTGTCTGAAAATACGTCTCGTCTGGAAAAAGACTGTTCTCAAAAAAGGAGTAAAAGCTTGGAGAAGCTATAGTCTCGTCTATTAAGTATTCAGCCATCGTTCGTGTAATACTAAACCATGCCGAGCCAGCATAGTAATGTGTATTTGGAAGTTTACGGCTAGCGAGTCTTTTGTATATTTTGCGGAGGCGGTATGTCGGAGTGAGAAGTTTTATCAGTCGATCACCTAAAGATCCTGGTCTAAAGTAGTGTGTGTTTAGTAGTCCTAGACCGTTTTCATAGTACCACGAGGAGTAGTTGTTAACTTCGATTCTGTCTTTAAATATCGCATATGCAGAAAAGAGTTTATCTCTCTGAGGTTTTGTGGTTAGATTTACAGGCAAAAAGTTATTATTTATAAAATTTTTGCCTTTGTGCTCGGAGAAAAACGCCTCAAAACAGTTTGCTGACTTAACGATGAAATCTTCTCCTGATATGACATGAACGTAATCATAGTCTACGTCTTTAGCAGCCTTCAATAATAAAAGACTGGCTTCCACTATTGTGATGTGAGCTCTATTCACATCTATACTCTCTTTCAAAGTGTACTTCTTAAGTAATTCTGAATTCTGGAGTAATTGCTTTCTATTCTTTTTATCTATATGGATTATTACTTTATAGCCTCTCTGTAGACATTCAGAGGTTAGTAGCTCTAAATGTGAAGCATTTTTATGGGCTAATATGCAGATGAGATGCTTCATTTAGTAATTAGTTTTTGTTCGAAGATATCCCAGCTTAGGTTTTCAGTATAATACTGAAATGTAGTCCTGCGAAGTGTAAGGTACATGTCTGGATCTGCAATAGCTTGTTCTATGCGAGTCCTAGCTTCTAGCAGGTCATTTACGATGTAGCCATTTACTCCGTGTTCTATCATATCTGGGATTCCACCTACTGGATACACTATAGCTGGGGTCCCTACACTATTGGCCTCGTTTATCACTATAGGCGTACAATCTGCCGTAGGAAATAAAATAAGAAAGTGAGCGTCTGAGTATAGTTGTTTTAGTTTTTGGAGATCACTGGGTTTGTTCTTATCTAATATATGATCTATGCCTATGATATCTAAGTGACAGTCTAAGTAATTCTGGAGTTTTACTGCTTGTGAGATACCTTTTCTATGAAAGTCTTTTCCTACTATCAGGAGCCTTAGTTTAGTTACATCTCTAGAAATTGGGGTCACCACAAAGTTGGAATCTCCTAGGTTACTACCAAAATTTATGGTGGTAGTCTTCATTTTTGGATAGGTTTTCAACGCATTATTTTGAGCCCATTTAGATGTGTAAAAAACCGAATTGAAATTTTTAAGTGACTGTCTTTCTACCTTCTTTGCTGTCGCTACGCTTGATTCAAACAGATTAGTGTAGTTAGTATAATTGTCTTGAAGCAAACTAAAAGTTGCATCGGCTATGAGATACGCAGTACAAGAAGGTTTGTAGGCATATAACTCTGAACCAGAGCCTAAGACTATAAGTAAGTCTGGCTGTGTGAGAATGATCTGTTTTTCTAAGACTCTAGCATATCTTTTGGCGATGTATTGACTGAAGTAGATATTTAAGCGTTTTTTTATTAATCTGTTCATGTAGTATGATATCCGAGCTAATATTTTTTGATGACTATGCACGGATTCACTGTAGCATATAGATAATTGGTGTCGTTTACTAAGTTGTATATATATGGACTTACATATGCCTGACCATGAGTGGGAGTCTTGCACTGGCAGTATAGAAGCGAGTAGGATCTTCATTGTATAGTTTGACCTAAGTAATTACTCGCCTTTAGAAATGATTTCAACGTACTGATTTGTGCTGAATTAGTAAGGCGATAAGGTATCCACATAAATAAGCCCTGGATCAAATTTAACATGCACAATACCAATGTGTTAAATTTATTTATCTGCTTGACTTGACTTCTGTATTTACCTTTATAGTAGGAAGATTGTAGGAATTGTACTACTGTTTTAGAATGAGACTGATGATATACTATTAAGCTAGGATCAAAGTATATAGTGTGACCGGCTGCTTCAAATATTTTTTGAACGGCTATTTCATCATAGTAGCCTATATTTTTTGCGTTCATTCCTAGTTTCGGATCAAAACCACCAAGCACTAGTAGTAATGATTTAGAAAACCCGCATGCACATCC